>JBBIJG010000106.1:6156-7860 GCA_037446095.1 Caldilineae bacterium | reverse complement strand
AGGCAGGAAGAGCAGCCCCTCGCTGCCGACCGGGGCCCTGGCTGCCTCGGCAGTGAGGAGCTCGTAGGGATCCTTTTCCATTAAACCGGCTATCTCCTTCTCCATGCGCCCCAAAGTATCCCTGAACCAGCGGAAGCTCCCCCCGGCCGAAAGCATCACGCCCATCAGATGCCATTTGTTGGGTACAGCATGGCAGAAGGCGTGGAGCAGCCCCTCGGGTTCCACTACGAATTCGTCGGTGGAGGCGAAGACGACCCCGGAGGTCCCCACGGTCACCGAGACCAGGCCCGTCTCAACAATGCCGCTGCCGACCGCCTGGGCAGCCTGGTCCCCTCCCCCGCCCACCACCGGCGTGCCAGCCTTTAACCCGGTGGTTTCTGCCGCAACGGGGGAGATCTTTCCGCTGACGACGGGCGATTCGTGACACTCCGGCAACCACTCGGCAGGGATGTCCAGAGCTTCCAACATCTCGGCCGACCAACGCCGACGCCCCACGTCGAAGAGAGAAGTGCCCGAAGCGTCAGAGACCTCGCTGGCGAACTCGCCTGTCAGACGATAGCGGATGTAGTCTTTGGGGAGGAGAACCCTGGCCACCCTCTCGTAGACCTGGGGCTCATGCTCCCGGACCCAGACGATCTTGGGAGCCGTGAAGCCTGGCAGGACAGGGTTTCCGGTCAGTTGCAAAACCCGTTTGCGCCCCACCTTGTTGGTGATCCAGGCACATTGGGGGCCGGTGCGCTGGTCGTTCCACATGATGCAAGGCCGCAGGACCGCGCCATCCTTGTCCAAAAGGACCAGGCCATGCATCTGCCCGGTGAGGCCAATCCCTGCAACCTGATCGGGCCTGGCTCCGCTCTCGGCCAGCACCTGCCTGATGCTCTTCGCAGTGGCCTGCCACCAGTCCGCTGGGTCCTGCTCCGCCCACTGAGGGTAAGGGGTGTACATGGGATATTCGGTAACGGCGCTGGCAATTACTTCGCCGGTCTTGCCGATGAGGAGCGCCTTGGCCCCTGTGGTGCCTACATCAATGCCCATCAAGTAGACCAATTGGCTTCCCTCCATTTATGTTATCCTTAATTCTTCCAATGGAGGCAGATTTTCCGGATGTATGGCCCGCTTGCGGATCAGGTAAGCCTCCAACCAGCCCCGAGCCTTGTCTGGATGCGTGGTGGCCCAAATCACTTTCTCGTGATCGAGGCTGTTCACGCGATCGTTAGCTGCCCGTAAGGCATCCATACAGTTGCGGAGAGCCTGTTCCACCGGCATCCGCTCGGGGTTAATATCAATGCCGAAGTAACCCCGGTAACCGTACATCTTCAGCACGTAAAGGGAAGCCTCAACCTGTTCCGGTGAGACAACCCCCACGTTCAGGTCCTGGTCATAGTTGCCCAGGGGCTGGCTGTTCCAATGGGTGTGAGCCAGCCGACCATATTCCATGATCAGGCTGAAGGTATAGGGTGGGTCTTCGTAGCCCATCAGCATATGGCCCACCTCCGGGTTCATGGCTACCATAGCATGTCCCTCGGCCAGCAACTTTTTGTTCTCCTCGTTTGTAAGCAGCCCTTCCACCTTCTGGGCCAGTAGCAGCCCCTCACAGGAGGTGCCATACAGGATGTGGCCGCGCGGTTCGTATGGTTTGGGCTCCTCGGCTACGCGCACGCCAGGCACGGCATCCATGGCCTCAGCCAGGCCCTGGGCGAAGCG
>JBBIJG010000106.1:1552-6144 GCA_037446095.1 Caldilineae bacterium | reverse complement strand
CGGCGACGAGATCCATGCCGAAGGGGTTTTCGTAGCCGTCAATGCCCGGCCAGACGACGGCGAAGTCAGTGCTCAGTTCCTTGTTGAGCTCCAACGCGCGGATCGTGCGCCGGATGGCCGCCTGGCGGGTCTCCGGGATAGGCGATGACAAAGAGCCCCACTCGAACTGCGCATCCCAGAAAAGCAGGGGTATCACGGTCACGATCCGTATCCCTGTGTCCCGGCTGAAGCTTTTCCATACCTCCAGGTTGTCCTCGTTGATCTCATTGGGATAGTGGGCTTCCATCCCTTTGAGGCCATAATCGGCCAACCGGGCTGCCACCTCCAGCCGAGCTTCGATGGGCTGATCGGGCACGTAGCGGTCATGAAAACGGCCTCCTCCCGGCGCAAAGTACCAGATGCCGGCCGAGAACTTGAGGTCTAGCTCAAAGCTCTTCAGATGTTCGACCAACTCCTCAGGTGTGCGACGCCTGGCCTGATCTCTGATGTCAATTAAAGCCATCTCCTTTTCTCCTTTCCGAATGAAATTCACTGTTTTGAGGGAGAAGAGCACGGGCAATGCGGGCGGCAACTCGGGCGTTATTGACCAGCAAAGCTATGTTGGCTCGCTGGCTGCGGCCGGCCGTGCGTTCGACGACCCGGGCCAGGACAAAAGGGGTGAGGGCCTTGCCAGAGATGCCGGCGGCCTCTGCCTGACGGATGGCTTCCCCAATGGCCGTTTCGGCTTCTTCGGGGGGCAGCGCCTCTTCGGCAGGGACAGGGACGGTCACCAGCGTGGCCTGGCTCAGGCCCAAGGCCCGACGCGCCTGTACGATGGCCGCCACATCCTCTGGACCCTCTACGCGCACGTCAACGGGCAAGCCGCTTGAACGGGAGTAGAAGGCGGGCAACGTGTCCGTGCCATAGCCGATCACCGGCACCCCCTGGGTTTCCAGCACCTCCAGGGTGAGTGGGAGGTCCAGAATGGCTTTGGCTCCGCTGCAGACTACCGTGACCGGCGTGCGACCCAGTTCGATGAGATCCGCCGACACGTCGAAGGGGTGACCACGATGCACGCCGCCGATGCCCCCGGTAGCGAAAACCTCAATGCCTGCCCGGTGGGCCACGACCATGGTCCCCGCCACTGTAGTCGCTGCGTCCTCACCACGCCCCACGGCAATGGACAGGTCACGGCGACTGCATTTGCGGACTGCCTCCCGGGGCCGTGTGCTCAGATACTCCAGTTCCCCGTTTGACAGCCCAACTGTAATCTGTCCCCTCAAAATGGCCACAGTGGCCGGTACAGCGCCCTCCTCACGGATGGCTGCTTCCATAGCCCGCGCCACCTCCAGATTGGTCGGGTAAGCGAAGCCGTGGGTGATCAGCGTGGATTCCAGGGCAACGACGGGCCGCCTCTCGGCCAGGGCCGCTTTCACTTCGGGATGAAAACTCCACTCTTCTCTCTCCACTCTCCACTCTCCATCACGTCCGCAGGCGGGGGTCCAGGGCATCGCGCAGCCCATCACCCAGCAGGTTGACCGAGAGGACGGTGAGCATGATGGCCAACCCTGGGGCGATGGTGATCCAGGGGGCCTGACGCATGAAGCCCCGCCCCTCACTCAACATGGCCCCCCACTCCGGCATAGGGGGTTGGGCTCCCAGGCCGAGGAAACTCAGAGAAGAGGCGTTGAGGATGGCCCAGGCCATGTCCAATGTGCTCAGGACGACGATGGGAGCCAAAACATTGGGCAGGATATGCCAGAGCAGGATACGCCCATCCCGGCAACCGATGGTCCGGGCGGCGCGCACGTACAGGTTTTTCTCCACCGCCAGGACGCTGCCCCGCACCAGTCGTGTGTAGCTGGGGATGCCGGCAATGCCTACGGCAATCATGACGTTAAACAGGCCAGGTCCCAGCAGGGCCACGATGCCCAGGGCCAGCAGGATGCCGGGGAAGGACAGCATCAGGTCCATAACCCTCATGGTGAGGCTATCTACCCAACCCCGGTAGTAACCGGCTATCAGGCCCAAGGCCGTCCCCGGCACAGAGGCGATAAGCACGGCCACGACCCCTACCAGCAAAGAAACCCGTCCTCCAAAGAGCAGACGGCTAAAAACATCCCGCCCGAAGAGATCGGTTCCAGCCCAATGGGCAGCACTGGGAGGCTTGAGCTGCGCCTCTGGAGCCACCGCCAGGGGATCATAAGGGGCAATGAAGGGAGCCAAGGCGGCGGCCAGGGCCATGAGGGCCAGAATCAACAGGCCCAGCAGAGCTCCTCTGTTCCGCCGCAGCCGGCGCCGGGTGACCAGAGGAGGGATCTCTCTGGGCGGTGGCCTCTTACGGGTCGGGATGGGGAAAGGGCGTCTTTTCGTCATCTTACAGCCCACTATGGCGGAGGCGAGGGTCGGCAAAGGCGTAGGAGATGTCCACCAGAAGGTTGACCAGGGTGTAAATCACGGCGGCCAGGAGCACACCGCCCTGGACCAACGGAAAATCCTTCCACAGGATGGCATCCACAATCAGACGGCCGATGCCTTGCCTTGAGAAAACCGTCTCCGTGACCACCGCACCGCCCAGCAGGAAGCCGAATTGTAAGCCTACTACAGTCATGATCGGGATAAGGGCGTTCTTGAGAGCATGACGGGTTAATATCACGCGCTCGGTGAGGCCCTTGGCCCTGGCTGTAGTGATGTATTCCTGGTACAATACTTCCAGCAGGCTGGAACGGACCAGGCGGGCAATGGTGCCCGCGGAGGCAAAACCCAATACGAAAGCCGGCATGAGCAGATGTCTCATACCTCCCTGGCCGGTGGCCGGTAGCCAATGCAACGTCCAGGAGAAAAGCAGGATCAACAGCAATCCCGACCAGAAGATCGGCATAGACACCCCGGCCACAGCGATAGCCATGCAGACGTTGTCCACCCAGGAGTTGTGGTTCAGGGCGGCCAGGATTCCCAAACCAGTGCCTAAAGCGAGAGCGACTAGCATGGCAAACAGGGCCAGCTCGATGGTGCTGGGTAATTGCTCCAGGAGAGTCTGCAAAACAGGACGGTTGGTGAAAAGGGAACGGCCCAGATCGCCGCGTACAATGTTGAGCAGGAAGCGAGTATATTGGACGTGGAGGGGCTCATCGAGGCCCAATTGGGTCCGCAGGTAAGCGATAGACTCGGCTGACCCTCCTGATTCGGCCAGCATCAACTCAGCCGGGTCGCCGGGGAGAAGGTGAAGGGCCAGGAAGACCAGAGTGGTCACAGCCCACACCATAGGAATGGAAGCTAATAAGCGTTTGCCAATCAGTTGTAACATTATTGTTCCAGGTACACATCATACAGCCACGGAAACCAGCCGCGCAAGTCGTAGCGCAATCCCTTGACTTTGACGCTGGCGGCATTGAGATTGACATAGTCTCGGATGGGCAGGATCAGGGCCTGGGCCATGATGAGTTGCTGGGCTTCGGCGTATAGCTCCTGACGTTTGTCCGGGTCCAGCGTGTGGGCTCCCTCCTCCAGGAGCTTATCCAGCTTCGGGTCCCTGACCTTGGACCAGTTAAAGCCGCTCTCCGCATTGCTGGAATGGAAAAAGGTGCGCAGGAGGTCAGGGTCACTGCCGGACAGGGTGAAGGGGATGAGGTGGTGCTTACCCTCGCGCGCTGCCTCCAGCGCCGCCGGGTAAGCGACCACCTGGCTCTCCATGACGATGCCCACTGCCTTGAGTTGGGCCTGTAAGAGCTGAGTCACCTCTGGAACGTACCCCCAACTCATGAGATAGGCCTCCAGCTTCAGCGGCTGACCATCTCGCTCGCGTATCCCATCACCGTCCCGATCTACCCAACCCGCTTCCTCTAACAGGGCCCCGGCTTTTGTCGGGTCATACCCGTACATCCCGACCACGGCCTTATTGTAACCGATGGTGCAGGCGTTGAGGGGGCCATGGGCCACAGGCGAGTACTCTTTGAAGATGGCTTTGACGATGGCCTCCCGATCGGCGGCATAGTTGATGGCCTGACGGACTCGGAGGTCATCGGTGGGAGGCTTCTCTGTGTTCAGGAAGAACTGGAGCGACTGGCCGGGTATGGCCACCGGCAAAAGAGTGAAGGCAGGGTTGTCTGCCAGGCGCTCCGCATCGTGGGGCGGGATCTCGCCCATCACATCGGCCTCGCCCCCTTCCAGAGCTAAGGCCCGGGTGGCGGGCTCGACGAAGAAGCGGAACTCGATTTCTTCCAAATAGGCTGGCCCTTGATGTTGGAAGATCGCTGGCGCCCAGTTGTATTCAGGATTCCGCACCAGAGTCAGATGGTCCTTGGGGATGTATTCTTTCATGATGAAAGGTCCTGTGCCCACCTGGTGTAATTGGTAATCGGCCCCCCATTTTTCCACAGCCGTCGGCGAGGCCATGCCCAAGTAGACCTGGCTGGCAGAGTCCAGGAAGGGAGCATAGGGCTCCTTGAAATGCACCCTGACGGTGTACTCGTCAACGATTTCTGTGGACTGGTAAGACCCCAGCATGAAGATAGCCTTCTGCGACTTGGTAGCCGGGTTGGCAATGCGGTCCAAGTTGAACTTGACCGCCTGGGCGTTGAAGGGGGTGCCATCGTGGAAGACCACGTCATGGC
>JBBIJG010000106.1:0-1517 GCA_037446095.1 Caldilineae bacterium | reverse complement strand
CGGACACTTCCCAAGATTGGGCCAGGCCGGGTACAAAGTCCCCGTTCAGGTCCTGCCAGACCAGGGTATCATAGACGCTGGTCAGGGGGATGCCCAGCTCGGATGAAGCATTGACATGGGGGTCAATGCCTGAAGGGACCAGGGTCAGGCCGTAGAGCAATCTTCCCCCTTCGCGTCCGGGCATTTCTGCTGCAGGAGTAGGACCCGCCGGGAGAGGTTTCAGGGCAGGCTCACAGGCTACAGCAGCCAGGATAAGGACCAGGATGATAGGGAGCAAGTTGAGCAATTTAATGAGCCGCATCTGCCCTCCTTTGAGAATGTTTGAAAATGTAGGGCAAATTTCAAATTCGCCCTGCAGTCACATCATTTTCATCCGAACGTTGGTGAACCGCCGTTCATGAGGCCTTCCTTCCGCGCTTGCAAGTCTTCGCTGTGCACGCCCCTCCAGTGGGAGACGCTCAGGAAATCACTTGACCGCTCACCGTCGTTCCGGCCTCGATAACGGATTCCCGCAGCACAACGGCATCTCTGAGGGTCACGTTAGCGCCAATGTGACAGTCCCGCTCAATATAGACATGGGGTCCAATGATGCAGTTCTCGCCGATGATCGTTCCCTGTTCAATACGCAAGGGCGTGATTAAATGGGTATTGTTGCCTACGGTAAGAGGAGCAAGCTGGGGGCGGTCGTAGCCGCTGAGCAGGTAATGACGGTTGATAGCCAGGAGGTCTTCTGGCCCTGTCAAAGTGAGGCGGTTCTCGACGAAGAGGCCATGCACACCTCCCTCTGTTTCAATGAGCATCTGGATGGCATCTTGCAGCTCGTATTCACCCCGAGGCGAGAGAGGGACTCGAGGCAGAAAGTCCAGGATGCGGGGTGTAAAAACGTACAGGGGCAAACTGGCGATGTGGGAGGGGGCTTCTTCTGGCCGGGGCTTCTCAACAATGCGGGTGACTTGACCGTCCATCAACTCCACAATGCCGGTCTTACCCACGCTGGCGGGGTCAATGCGCATCAGGCTCAAGGTGGCCTGGATTGTCTTGTCTGCCTGCTGATGCTCCATCAACTCCGCCACGTGCTGCACCGGGGCCAGATTGTCACAAGCCGACAGGACGAAATCCTGATGAATGAAAGGGGCAGCACATTGCAGGGCGTTGGCCATACCCAGACGCTTCTCCTGGACAACGAAGGTGATGTTGACATCTAATGCCGACTCTTCTTGGAAATACCTGACAATGTCCCGGTCATCTGGACTGACTACTAAGATAAAATCCCTGACCCCGTTGGCAGAGATGGTTTCCATCACCCTCTCCACGATGGGTTTACCCAGGATAGGGAGCATAGCTTTCGATCTCTTGAGGGTGATGGGATGCAAGCGTGACCCCTTCCCGGCCGCCAGGATGACTCCTTGCAAGGAAAGAACCCCCGTTCCACTGATGTGCTAAGCCTATTTTCCGCACCTTGGCTATCCAATCCACCTCCAAAAGCATTTTTGAGAGTCGGAGTAGAGCCTTTAGGC
>JBBIJG010000105.1:5909-7970 GCA_037446095.1 Caldilineae bacterium | reverse complement strand
TCCTGGGCTGCTTCAAGGGCGAACCGACGGTGGCGGCTGGCATTGAGATCTTGCGCCAGTATCGGGTGCCCGACTACCCGGTGCCGGAGCGGGCGGTGGCGGCCATGGCCGCCATGATGCGCTACAGCCAATGGCTGAAGGTACCCCCTCTGGAAGTTGAGCGGTTTGACTTTGATGTTGAGACGATAAAGCGGGTCTTCGAGCAGGCGCGAGCCGAGGGGCGGCTGGCCCTCGGCGATGCCGAAGCCCGCGAGGTGATAAAAGCTTGTGGCATCCCCGTGCCCGCCTCCGCCCTGGCCAGGTCTCCCGACGAAGCCGTAGCCTGCGCCGAGGAAATGGGCTACCCGGTGGCCATGAAAATCGCCTCACCGGACATCCTGCATAAAACGGACATCGGGGGGGTCAAATTGAACATCGGCGATGCCACCGCCGTCAGAGACGCCTTTGAGTTGCTGGTCTACCGGGCCACCCGCTATATGCCCGACGCCCAGATCTGGGGCTGTCAGGTCCAGCAGATGGTCAAGGGCCAGCATGAGGTCATCATCGGCATGAATTGCGACCCCCAGTTTGGCCCACTGGTGATGTTCGGCCTGGGAGGCATCTATGTGGAAGCTCTCAGGGACGTAACCTTTCGCATCGCCCCCTTCTCCAGAAGAGAAGCGGAGGAAATGATCACGGAAATTCGGGCCTACAGCCTCCTGCGCGGGGTGCGAGGTGAACCACCAGCCGATACAGCAGCGATTGTGGATGCCCTGCTCAGAGTTTCCCAGTTGGTGACCGAATTCCCAGAAATCGTGGAAATGGACATCAATCCCCTCATCGTCCGTGAGGCAGGTCAGGGGAGCGTGGGCGTGGACATGCGGCTGGTCCTCAATGGCTGATGGCTATCGGCTACCTGCTAGTTTAAGGAGTAGAATTATGGCAACTGTATACGTTACTTCGACCGAAACGGTCTCAGGCAAAAGCGCGCTTTGCATCGGCCTGGGCAAACGATTCCAACGCGATGGCTTCACCGTCGGCTACATGAAGCCGGTGAGCACCCTCGTTAGAAAAGTGGAGGGACGGCTCATTGATGAAGATGCCGAATTCATCAAGCAGACCCTGAATCTGCCCGAACCGATGGAAACCATCGCCCCGGTGATGCTGACGCCCCAGACGGTGGAAGCCGTGTTGAAAGGCGAAGATAAGACCGATTTCGCCGCCAAGGTGCAGCGGGCCTTCGCTGAGGTCGCCCAAGGACGGGATGTGATTCTCCTGGAAGGCGGGGCCAGCTTGCGAGAAGGATACATCGTTGACCTGCCCACACCCTATGTGTCCGACCTCCTGAAGGCCCAGGAGTTGGTGGTGGTAAAGTATACCAGCGACCTTCAGACAGTAGACGATGTGCTGACCGCCCGCGCCAGTCATGGGGATTCCATGCTCGGTGTGGTCCTCACCGCCGTGCCCCGTCAGAGGATGCCCTTCGTAGAGAATGTGGTCAAACCGGCTCTCCAAAAACGGGGGATAACGGTTTTTGCCACCCTGCCCCAGGAAAGGCTCCTCCTGGCCATCAGCGTGACGGAGTTGGCAGAGTGCCTCAATGGGGAGATCCTGTGCGGACACGAGCACGTAGACGAACTGGTAGAACACCTGATGGTAGGGGCGATGAGCGTGGATTCGGCCCTGACCTATTTCCGCCGCAAACCCAATAAGGCCGTGATTACCGGCGGAGACCGTCCCGACATCCAACTGGCAGCCCTGGAAACTTCCAC
The DNA here is from genome assembly GCA_037446095.1 of Caldilineae bacterium. Classification (GTDB taxonomy): domain Bacteria; phylum Chloroflexota; class Anaerolineae; order E26-bin7; family E26-bin7; genus E26-bin7. The sequence goes on along the minus strand of JBBIJG010000105.1, from coordinate 6,219 downwards.
CAAGTGCATGATCCTGACAGGCAATCTACACCCCAGCCCTATTATCCTGGGCCGGGCAGAGGAGGTAGGGGTCCCCATGATCCTGGTCAAGCAGGATACTTTGACCACCGTCGAGATCATAGAGCAGTTCTTCGGCAAAACCCGCTTCCATCAAGAGAAAAAGATCCAACGCTTTGAAAGGATGCTGGACGAGCGGTTTGACTTCGATGCGTTCTACAGGGTGTTGAAGCTGGAGAAAGGTGCTTCCAAAAGTATCCAGACCTGACAGGTTTTGGCCAATGACAAAGCGCGTGACGGCTCTGGCTATGGC
>JBBIJG010000105.1:0-5889 GCA_037446095.1 Caldilineae bacterium | reverse complement strand
GCTTTCTTCTCACCTTCACCGAACTGACAGAAATTGACCCCTTCTTCCGCCGCACCGTCCTCCAAGTTGTCCCCCCGCCGCTCAAAGCTCGCCTGGACGCCTGGCGTGCCCCTCTGGTCATCCGTTCCTCCCCCCAACAAGACCAGAGCGATGTGCTGCCCCGCAGCCCAATCACCTTTACCTTCCTGACCCCCATGAATCCCTCGACCGTCGAACGAAGCATATCCTTTGAGCCTGAGGTGCCCGGCCAATTTGCCTGGCCGGATGAGCGAACTGTGGTCTTCACCCCCGCTCAACCCTGGCCTGCCGGCACCAGGATCACGGTGGAAGTCAGTCGAGGCGCACGCAGTTGGCTTTGGCGACGCATGGAAAAGCCCTTCTCCCTCCATTTCACCATCCTGGCCTCACCCATCGTGGTGGATACAGAGCCTCCCCAACTGATGCGATACGTTCACCGTCCAGACCATATCGCCATCACCTTCAGCCACCTCATGGATGAGGCTTCAGTGAAGGGTCACCTAAACATCAGGCCATCCCTTCGCGACTTGAAACTGGCCTGGACAGGAGAAACCCTGACCCTCAGCGGAGGTTTTCAGCCGGGAACCACTTATGAAGTGACCATCGCTAAAGGAGCCCAGGATGCAGCCTACGGTTTGCCTATGGCCGAGGATTTCGTCTGGACCTTTACGGTGGTGGCAAGTCGACCTGCTCTGAGCTTAATCGAGTCCGGCCGTGTAGGGATGGTGGAGGCCGAGAGGCCGTTCCAACTACCCATGACCATCCTGAATCTGAGCCGCATGGACATAGCCTTCTACGCCTTGGATGGGCCGACCTTTGTCGCCTTGCAGAACCTGTCGGTTGAGGATTGGAACCGGTATCGCCCGGAAGGAAGCCCCCTGCGGGCGTGGTCGGTCTCCCCCAAGGCGGAAGCCGACCAGACCCTATCCCAGACAGTGAAGGTGGACCCTCTTCCACCGGGCTTGTATTTCCTGGCGGTAGACAGCCCCGAAGGGGCACGGACTGGCCGGTTGCTCTCGGTCAGCCGTTCGGCTTTGGTTCTCAAGCGCTCCCCAGAGCAGGCCCTGGTCTGGGTTGTGGAACTGGCCAACGGGAGTCCGGCTGCCGGTTATAAGGTGACAATCTATGATAGAGACGGTCAGCTACAGCGTCCTCTGGCCACCGGCCGCACCGACGGCCAGGGTGTTTTCAAGGGTTCTCTCCCTCCCGGGGCAGGCCCTCTACTGGCCATTGCTCAGCGAGAAGACGATATGGCCATCTGGGCCGAAGAATGGTCAACTCCCCTCGTCCCCGAAGCGGAAAGGCCGTCCAACAGCAAAGCCTATATCTATACCGACCGCCCTCTCTACTACCCCGGAGAGGAAGTGCATTTCAAGGCCATCGTGCGCTACGACGACGACGGGCGTTACGCCCTGTGGCCAACCGGCACAAGGGTGCCCATCGTTGTCAGTGACAAAGCCGGCCACCTTGTGTATCAAGAAACCCTGCCCTTGACCACTTTTGGTTCTGTCAGCGGCTCTTTCCCTCTTTCAGAGGAAGCCATCGCCGGCCGGTATCGTCTGGCGATCGGCATCGGTGACCAGGAGCATGAGACTCATTTCCAGGTAGAGAAGCCACACCGACCGGGTTATACCGTCAGCGTGACCACCGACCGGCCCGGCTATGTGAGAGGCGAGGTCATCACCGCCACTGTCAGCGCCCACTACGATTTTGAGGTGCCGGTAGCCAGAGCAGAAGTGAATTATACCCTTTACGCCACCGATTGCCTTCCCCCTCCACCTCCGGATTTCGATTTGGGATGGACAGTTCAAGGCGAAACACGCACCATCCTCAGCGGCCGGGGGGTCACTGACGAGACAGGGCTCTTCACCATCGCCCTGCCAACCGATAGGGGATCGCCAACCGGCACTCAACTTTGTACCCTGGAGGTGACGGTGACTGCTCCCGGCCAACAACCGGTGAGCGCATCCACTTCTTTCCTGATTCACCCGGGCCACTTCTATATCGAGATACAGCCAGAGCGGCGCGTGGCCTGGACAGGGCAGAGGGTGGCTTTCAAGGTGCAGACGGTGGACCCTGAAGGGCGGCGTCGGGGGGAGGTAGAGCTCCAATACGCCTTCGAGCTCGTCGAAGGGTACCGCGAAGAAGACAAAGGAAGCCTGCGTACTGATGAACAGGGGCAAGCCCAGATTGCTTTCCAGCCGGCCACTGGGGGCGTGTATCGTCTGCGCCTTGAGGGCCAGGATGAGCGGGGCAATCGTGTTACCAGCAGCACTCAACTCTGGGTCAGTGAGGCCGGGCGCGACCTTTCGGTGGACCGTCCTGAGCAAAGGGTTGTCGAGCCATCGGGGTATGGAGGGAGCCGACGCTCGCCAGAAGATGAGCCATTGGAGCTGATAACCGACAAGGTACGCTACCGGGTTGGCGACGTGGCAGAGGTCATGGTGCGCTCGCCCTATCCGCGTGCGACCGCCCTGCTCACCGTAGAGCGGAGTCGTGTCATGGCCTACCGGCTAGTGGAATTGAAGGGTAGCGACATCATCCGTGTGCCGATAAGGCCAGAGTACTTTCCCGCTGCCTTCGTCTCCGTCGTCCTGTTCCCTGATCCCCATTCCGGTGGCGCACCGCCGGCTTTCAAGACAGGCTGCACTGAGCTGATCGCCACCTCGGCGGAGAAAGAACTGGCCATCGCCCTTAGGCCGGAGAAGGAACGCTATCGGCCAGGCGAAAGGGTCGTCTATGAGGTGCGCACCGCCGATGGTGCCGGCCAGCCTGTCAGTGCCGAGGTCTCGCTGGCTGTCGTTGACGTCGCTTCCGGCGAGAAGCCGGGCCTCATTGAAGCCTTCTACGGACGACGCAGGCTGGCCGTGCGCACAGCCGATTCCCTGGCGATGCACCTGGAGCGGGAGGGCCCCTTCTCCCCTCCCCGACGCGGGGAGGGGCCGGGAGAGGGGTCTCTCTCCCCTCCCCGACGCGGGGAGGGGCCGGGAGAGAGGTTAAACCCGGATGCCCCCCAGGTAGCCTATTGGAACCCGGCCGTCGTCACCGGCAAGGACGGTCGGGCCAGGGTGTCCTTCCGTCTCCCCGATGAATTGACCTCATGGCGGGTTCTGGCCCAGGGGGTGACCGCTGACACCAGAGCAGGCACCGCTGTGGCGGATCTCGTGGTTGGCCAGGAACTGAGCGCCAGGCTGGCTTTGCCCCCCTTCCTGAGAATAGGCGACCAACCCCTTGTAGAGGGGTTGTTGCACAACTATACAGATAGGCCACTGGAAACGACGGTGACTCTGACGGCCACGGGGCTGGAGTTGCAAGCCCCGTTGAGCCGCACCGTAGTCATCAGCCCAGACGACACGGCGCGAGTGGACTGGCCCGCTGCTGTGTCCGGGGAATCCACAGCCGCCATGGCGCTTTCGGCCACGAGCCCGGGCATCGCTGACGAGGTAGGGTTAACTGTGCCCATTTTGCCTTTCGGCGAAGAAGGGGGACTGACCGACGCGGGCGGGGTAGAAGATGAGATTGCTTTGACGGTCGGCGTGCCGAAGAACGCCATCACAACGGCCTTGACCATCAAGGGTTTCCCCTCCCTGCTGGCTCTCATTGTGGATAGCCTCAACTATCTGCGGGACTATCCTTATCAGGATACAGAGCAGGCTGCCAGTTGGCTGTTGGCCGTTGCCTCGCTCAGGCAGACCCTGAGTGAGCTTGAGCAGGAGGACGAGGCCCTGGCTCAAGAGCTGGCTCAGCAGGGCCAGACGGCCCTGTGGCGGCTCTACCGCCTTCAGAATGAGGACGGCGGCTGGGGTTGGTGGGAAGATACCAGACCATCACCTTACCTCACCGCTCAGACAGTTCATAGCCTCATTCAGGCTCACAAGGCCGGCTTCCCGGTGGACGAGGCAATTCTGGAACGCGGGGTGAAGGTCTTACAAAATGAGCTGAAGGACGTCGGAGATCCCGACCTGAGGGCCTATCTGCTTTATGTCCTGACCCGGGTTGGAAAAGACAGCCCGACTGTGGAATCTGTTCCGGAGCACCCATGGGCTCAAGCCTATCTGGCCATGGCGATGCATGCTCTGGGCAAAGACGGTGAAGCTTCGAGCCTGGCAGCCGAGTTGGCTCGCCAGGCGAAAGTGACCGTCGGCACAGCTCGCTGGCCAGAGAGGACAGTGGCCGACGAGGCCATGGCCAGTGAGATCAGCACCACCGCCCTGGCCATGCAGGCCCTGTTGCAGATAGACCCCGATAGCCCACTGATCCCCAAAGCCCTCGACTGGCTGATCCGGGTGCAACAAGACGGCCACTGGCGCACCCCTCGGGAGACGGCGACCGTGGTCCTGGCCCTGAGCCACTATCTGGTCATCAAAGGCGAAAGGATACCGGCCCACCGCTATCAGGTCCTGGTCAATGGACAGGTCGTGGGCAGCGGTATTTCCACCGCCGATAACATGGCCCTCCCTGTCAAATTTGTGGTCACCGAACTGCTCCCAGGCGATAACGAGGTCAGGTTGGTCAAAGAAGGGAAAGAACGGCTCCACTATGCTTTGCGCCTGGATTATTACTGGTCACAAAGTAACCTGGAGCCTGCCGGGGCTTTAGGTGGCCCTTCCGTCCGGCGCGAGTACCTTGATCCGGTGACAGGTGAGCCTCAGGCGGAATACAGCCTGGGTGATCTGATCGAGGTCCGGTTGACCGTGGAGGCCCCAGAGGATATGGAGTACGTTGTGGTAGAGGACCCCTTGCCGGCGGGCGTAGAAGCCATCCAGGGGAGCCTGGTGGCAGATTCTGAGAGGGACCCTATCCACTTTGAGGCCAGAGCAGAGAAGGCGACTTTCTTCCTCCAAAGGCTGGAGGCTGGCGAGCATGTCTACCGCTACCTGGTACGGGCTGCTGTCCCTGGCCGTTTCCGGGCCATGCCTGCCCTGGTTTACCCCATGTACGAGCCCTATTTGTGGGGGCGTTCGTCCAGCGCATGGCTCCAGGTCCAGGTCAAGGGCTTGACGTTTGCGCTCAAATAGGCTATACTATATTGCAACGGGGTGTAGCGCAGCAGGCTAGCGCGCAGCGTTTGGGACGCTGAGGCCGGAGGTTCAAATCCTCTCACCCCGACCAAAAGGGCAAGCTCCAAAAGGTGATGAGGAAAGGGGGTGATGGCACACCTGGTCTGTTTTCACGGGTTTCCGGCAGCGCACCCTTATTGACCAAAACCTGGTCACGAAAGGAGGAAAGATGAAAAAGATTTTCACATTTCTGAGTGCGATTGTCTTGCTCTCGCTGGTGGCCTGTGGTCCTACACCGGCCCCGACCCCTACGGCAGCCCCTCCACCCCCACCCACGGCAACGCCCACTGCGGTTCCTGCGCCCACCGAGGCGCCCACTCCGGTTCCCACGCCTACCGCAGCGCCCACCCCGACTCCTGCGCCAGTCAAAGCTGAACGGCCTATTAAGGTAGGGATTGTAGATACCTATAGTGGGCCACCGGCCGTCTATGGCAACGATGCCCTCAACGGCTTTAAACTGGCCCTTGAAGAGATCAACAAGGAAGGCGTTTTGGGGACGACGATTGAGTTCACCACCCGGGATGAGAAGTTCAAGCCAGATGTGGGCCTGAGCATGGCCAAAGAGTTGGTGCTGAGTGAGAAAGTAGATCTCCTGGTCGGCACCATCAATAGCGCTACGGCCCTGGCCATATCCGAGTACGCCAAAGAAGAGAAAGTCCCCTTCATTGTCTGGATTTCCAAGAGCGAGAAAATCACTGGAGAGAAAGGGCACCGTTACGTTTTCTCCACCGGCGAAAATACGGCCATGGCTGGCAAAGCTGGTGCCTCGGCTCTGGCCAAAAAGCCATTCACCAAATACTGGATTGCCGGG
>JBBIJG010000104.1:0-7971 GCA_037446095.1 Caldilineae bacterium | reverse complement strand
AGCATCCTCTTTTGAAGGTCACCGCCTTCACGCGCTACCGGCTTGAAACGGAGTGGACCAAAACGCAAGACCTGCGGCCAGGTGACCAGATTGTTATCCACAATCATCGGGACTTGCGGGGATGGGAAGGTGCACACACTGAAGCCGAAGGCTACTTGATGGGCTTTTTCCTCGGCGATGGTACAATCAACGATGGCCAAATCATCCTTTCTTCGTGGGGTGAAAGTGATGGTGCAAAAGCCATGCGCCAGGTGATCCACGCTTACGTCCAGGGGATGCCGCACCGCAGCGATTTCATGGGGTGGAGTGCTATCCCTGGCCGTAGCGAGTATCGTTTGAAGCTTGCTGCCTTGCGTCACTTGGCGGATGAATTGGGCGTGGATGGCCGCATAGCCATCACCCCACAAATGGAACAGGCCTCGGCAGATTTCTATCGTGGGCTGCTCCGGGGCTTATTCGATACCGATGGTTCGGTGCAAGGTACTCCAGAAAAAGGGGTCAGCGTGCGCCTGGCTCAGAGCGACCTGGACATGTTGCGCATTGTCCAACGGATGTTGCTGCGCTTCGGTATCGCCTCCAGGATTTATCAGAACCGCCGCCAGGAGACCACGCGGGAACTGCCTGATGGAAAAGTCACGAAAGCCCAACACGAACTGGTCATCGCCAACGATAACCTGCGCTACTTCCACGAGCGCATTGGTTTCAGTGATACGGACAAAGCCCACAAACTGGCTCGGGCTCTAAAAGCGTACCAGCAGGAAATAAACCGTGAACAGTTCGTGGTCACGATAGGGGAAATCGTCGCCGACGGCACAGAGGAAGTGTACGACGCCCATATTCCGGGTGTCAACATGTTCGATGCCAACGGGCTGGTGGTTCATAACTGCGGTGAGCAGGTGCTGCTTCCCTATGAGAGCTGTGTGGCAAGAGGGACGCGAATCACCACCGATAGGGGACTGGAGAAAATCGAAGATCTATTTGCACGCCAGCGGGAAGGTAAAGAGGTTTATGTGGCGGCTCAGGGGGAAGAAGAAATTGCCCTTTATCCTGCCACAGTGGTCTATGTGGGACGTCGCCCAGTGGTGAGAGTAACTTTAAGCAACGGACAATCTATCCGTGTTACTCCGGACCACCGTTTCTTGACTACCGAAAGCTTTAAAGAGGCTCAAGAGCTTGCGCCGGGGAGGGACGCTGTCATCATCCAGCACCGAATGGCTGGGACCATCAAGTTCTCCGAGAACGGCCAGAAGCCCTTGTATCAGATGTTCGGTTGGTTCCCAGGCGATGGATGGTTCACTGAAAAACGTACTTTTGGTCTCACCTTCGGGCCAGGGCAACTTGTTCCTGTCTGGCGAGAATTCACGGAGACGCAAACCCGCACCCAGGTTCAACGTAATTTCGTGCGGTGCGTGTCCACCCAGAAGCAAAGCGCCAGGGCAAAATTCCTGGCTATAGGTTTTAAACCAGGGCGTGGACCAGGGAAGAGGGTTCCTGAATCCATTTTTACGGCTCCCAAATCCCTCCAAATAGTTTACCTCCAAGGCCTTTTCAGCGCTGATGGCAGCGTGCACCATGCCCAACCTCAGGTCCAGCTTTCTTCGGCATCCCTGGAATTGCTGCGCGATGTTCAGCTTTTGCTCCTTAACTTAGGTATATACAGCCGTATTACTTTCTACCCTGTAAAACTCCGTGGCAGAGCCCAAGGAGCTTTGCACATCTATGGCAAAAGCTTCCGCCGCTTTATGGAGCTTGTGGGCTTTCCTCTTTCCAAATCCAAGCAGGAAAAGGCATTGGATAGATTGTCCCATCACAACAGATTGTACAACCCAAAGGCAGCAGTCACTGTTTTATCTATTGAGCCAGATGGCGAGGACGAAGTCTACGACATCCACGAGCCTGTAACCCGCACTTTCATAGCCGAAGGTATGGTGGTACACAACTGCAACCTGGGCTCCATCAACCTGGCCAGAATGGTCACCGACGGCGCCATAGACTGGGACAAACTGGAGAAGACCGTCAAGACAGCCGTCCACTTCATGGACAATGTCATCACCGTCAACCGATTCCCCTTGCCGGCCATTGGAGAAGCCACGCTCAAGACGCGCAAGATTGGCCTGGGGGTGATGGGCTTTGCCGACATGCTGGTCCAACTGGGTATCCCTTACGACTCGGAGGAGGGAGTAGCCATTGCCGAAGAGGTGATGGGAGCTATCAACTATTGGAGCAAGGAAGCCTCCTGTGACCTGGCTGCCAGCCGGGGAAGCTTCCCTGCTTTCGACCAGTCCATCTACGCCCAGGGGCGACTCCCTATTCCCGTCTCGGGCGTGCAATCGGGGTCCCATGGTTGTCCCATTCTCGATTGGGACGCGCTGGCCCGACGGATCAAGAATACCGGCATCCGCAACGCCACCACGACAACGATTGCCCCCACCGGCACGATCAGCATCATCGCCGATGTTTCCAGCGGCATCGAGCCTCTGTTTGCCCTGGCCTACGTGCGCCGCAACGTCCTCGACGCCGACGAATTGCCTGTGGTCAACCCCCACTTTGAGCAAGTGGCCAAGGAGCGGGGTTTCTACAGCCCGGAACTGATGCGCAAGGTCGCCCAGGCAGGTAGCATCCAGAACCTAGAGGAAGTCCCGGCCGACGTGCGCCGCGTCTTTGTCACTGCCCACGACATCGCCTCCCAATGGCACATCCGGATGCAGGCGGCCTATCAGCGTTATGTGGACAACGCCACCAGCAAAACCATCAACTTGCCCAACAAAGCCACTATAGATGACGTGCGTCAGGCCTATCTGCTGGCCTACGAGACGGGCTGCAAAGGGCTGACTGTCTACCGCGACGGCAGCCGTCAGAGCCAGGTCTTGCATAAAGGCACCGGCGAGGCCCAGGCGACGGCCCCGGCCAGGTCCTCCGCCTTGGCTCCCCCCGACCAGATGCAGGGCAAGCCCGAGGCCAGAGCGCCACGGCCGCGACCCATTCTGACCCGCGGCACGACGGAGAAAATCGTGCTGGGCTGCAATCGGACCATGTATGTGACCATCAACGAAGACCAAGAGGGGCTATGTGAGGTTTTCTTGCAGATGGGGAAATCTGGAGGCTGCACCGCTTCTCAGTCGGAAGCTATTGGTCGGCTTATCTCCCTGGCTCTGAGGAGCGGCATTGATCCCAAGGCGGTCATCAAACAACTCAAGGGCATCCGTTGCCCGTCTCCTTCCTGGCACGGCAGCGGTTCGACCCTCTCCTGCTCTGATGCCGTGGCCAAGGCCCTGGAGCGCTACCTTAACGGCTCAAGCCCCGGCCAGCCGATGAGCGTCAGGGGGTTGGTAGACCTCTGCCCCGAATGTCCCGAATGTGGGGAGATGATGGAGCTTGGAGAAGGCTGCGTCGTCTGTCGCGCCTGCGGCTACTCGCAATGTGGATAGCGGCCAAAAGGTGACGGTCACCAGTGAGGCGACCGTCACCTGTGTGCCGGCTAAGAACCTATCCGAAAACACAGGCTGTCCGGACAGGCTAGAAAGCCTGCCCTACGGGTTTTCGGATGGGCCCTAGTGAAGGCGGTGCCTTTGCCCAGCCATGGGGCCTCGCAGCGGGACTTTTGGCCTATTGCATAAAATCGAATTAGGTTATATAATATTATGTAGTCCTCCCAAATACAGGCCCGCGCAAGTCGGGAGGCCCGGTGTGTCAGGCGTTGCTTACCGTACATCAGGTTTCGTTGCGCAAGGCCAATACCGAAACAGGCTATGAGAGGGAATAACGTGAAACGGTTGGGGAGAATTCTGGCTCTGGGTGCTATCATTGGGGCCCATTTCCTGAGGCCCGGCCTCGTCTCCGGGCAAACGCCCGTCGTCAGGTATTTTCCGGAGACAGGCCATAGCGTGCGTGGGGAATTTCTGACATTCTTTGAAGCTCACGGCGGCCTGGCCTTTTTTGGTTATCCTCTGACCGACGAATTTGACCAGGATGGCCGCCGCGTCCAATACTTTCAGAAGGTGCGTATGGAATGGCATCCAGAATTGCCTGAGCCATATCGGGTGCAACTGGGGCTCCTGGGCGATGAACTGGGATACCGTCGGCCTCCCATCTCGGCAGCGGAGATCCCTCCGGCCAATCACCCTCAGCGGCGTTACTATCCCGAGACGGGACATACTGTCTCGTTCGCTTTCCTGACTTATTTTGACGAACACGGGGGCCTGGATGTCTTTGGCTATCCCATTACAGAATTCCTGATTGAAAGGGGCCGCATTGTCCAGTATTTTCAGCGGGCATGCCTGGAGTGGCATCCCGAGAACCCCCATCCTTATAAAGTCCAGTTGGGGCTGTTGGGGGAAGTCGCCATCAACCAGAAGCTGGCTGAGAAGAAGCTGCCTCCGAGCCTCCTGGATCCGCAACCTCCTCCGGCCATCCTGGTCTCACCGAGTCCTTCCATCCCGGCCATCAGCATGCCGACCACCACCCCAACTCCCCTGCCCTCGGTTACGGCTCTTGACGTCACCGCCTCGGTGAAATACGCCATCACCGGTCGAGAGGGCTACCAGACGGTGTACGTATACGTTACCGACCAGCGCGGGCGGGGGGTGCCGAGGGCTCAGGTCCAATTCGTGGCTCACTACGCCACGGAGGATCGCCGTTTCTCGACACCGCCTACGGACACAACTGGCTATACCCAGCACACCTTCAGTGTGGGCAACCCCCTGCCAGGTTACATCATCGTCATTGATGTCACTGTCACCTATGGCCACCTCACCGCCACCACTCAGACCTCTTTCCTGCCCTGGTGGTAGCCAACTAGCCTCCCTCTCCTTCCTCCTCACCTTCTTCCCAGCCAATGATCCACACACACAGCCCGGCCAGGATAATGGTCGTGACAATCAGAGCCGCCCACTGGTGCGGTAGCAGCCCCACATCTTTAGCGGCCCAGATGAGGATCAAAACCATACCTGCGGCCAGGGCAAACCAGGCCGCCAACCGGGGATGCTTACGGATAAACTGCCGAACAAAGGCCATAAGACCACCTCCTCTCAAGGCTAAATTGGCCGTGTGACGAGTTCCTCTCTCAGCCTTTTGAGCATCAGGAACTTGTCCCCGCTCAGGAATTCCGAGGCCACCTCACGCCAAATCTTGGTCAACTTTTCCAACTCCTGACGTTCGTAGCCCTGACTGGCGAAGAAATCAACAGCCTCTTGCGGATGGTACCTGTCTACGAAAATGAGGGACACTTCGCATACGAGCTTGTGGGCTTCGGCCTCAATGGTTTCCAACAAGGGACCGCCCACTTCTTCCCAGTAGCCGGGCGGATAGACGTAGAATTCGTCAATGCAGGCCACCAGATTCTCGGCCTGCCAGCCGGCCAGACCTCCGGCCTTTTCTCCTACGGCTACCCAATAAGCCTTTTCAAATATTTTCTGCTTCACATCCGCTTCCGTGACGGTCCCCGCCCCTAACAGGCCGTTCATGATCACAGTGATGGCCGGGATGTCCCTGCGCTTGGCCCGTCGCACGAGCACTCTTTTCGCCGGCCTGACCTCTTCCTCCTGGGCTTCCTCGACTCTGGCCTCCAGGAACATCTCCATGAAGATCTCATCGTCGTACTCTCCGTCAATCTTGACCTGCTTCTCCAACGTGCCTTTAGGTACGAAGCCCAGCTTCTGGTAGAATTCCTGGGCAGCTTGATTGGTGGCCCGCACATAGACGACAGCTTTCTCGTAGCCCTTCTCCTGGGCGAACTTAAAGGTCGCCTCGGCCAGTTGACGACCAATACCCTGGCCCCGAAAGTCGGCATGGACAAAAGTACCCATCAGGCCTACATGGTCCATAGCGGGGGTGTAGGGGGCAAAGGGCTCGATGCTTTGGAAACCGATGATGCGGCCATCGAGTTCGGCCACAAAGAAGCCGCTTCTCTCTCCCAGCGAGGCGAGGAACTGGCGTTCCTCCTCGACCGTCAATATCCTGTCAAAGGCACTGTATTTTCGTTCCCGCACCACCGCGTTGAGCACCTCAAGCACCCCCTCGGCGTCGTCAGGGGTCACCGGCCGTATTTTGAGGTTCATTGCCAGCCTCCTTCGCATGCTCTTTCACCCATTTCCCCCACTCTCGTTTCACCTGCCTCCACATCTTTCCCAGGCTGCCCGAATTATCAATCACCACATCGGCCAAGGCAATCTTATCCTCCTGAGGAGGTTGGGCTTCGATGCGCAACAGGGCCTCTTCCCGGCTCAGCTTTCGCCTGCGCATCAGCCGCTCCACTTGCTGTTCTTTGGGGCAGGTCACCACCCATAGGGCATCGCAGGTGCGGTGCCAGCCAGCCTCGATGAGCTTGATGGCTTCCACTACGACCACGGGTTCCGTCGCCTGACGGATCAGTTCATCCAGGCGGGCAGTGACAGCCGGATGAACGATGGCCTCCAGCTTCTTGAGAGCTTCTGCATCGGCAAAGACGATAGCCCCCAGTTTCCGGCGGTCTATCTCACCCTCAGGTCCCAGGATCCCTGTTCCAAATTCATCCCGGATCGCCTGCCAGAGAGGCGTCCCTTTAGCCATCAACTGGTGGACCAAAGCGTCGGCGTCAATGACTCTGGCTCCCAGACGCCTGAGCATCCTGAGTGCGGCGCTTTTGCCCGTGGCAATGTTGCCCGTCAGACCGATGAGGTATTTCCTGGCCGGCTTCACGGTACCATTCTGTCTCCTCCGACGATGAGGCGGTATATCGCGTCCAGCTCCTCTTCCGAGTAGAATTGGATCACCAGTTTGCCGCCCTTCTTGCTGCGGAAGAGCCTCACTTTAGTGCCTAAGGCATTCCGGAACTCGTTCTCCAGAGCCTCGGTCTCCGGCGAAGGAGGTTCACCCCGGCGTCGGGGTTGCGTTCCGGCTACGATGCGCCGGACCATTTCTTCCGTCTGGCGCACATTGAGGTCTTTTTTGACAATGGCCTCCAGGACTTTCAATTGCTCGGTTCGTTTGTTGAGGGCCAGTAGGGCCCGGGCGTGACCCTCGCTGATCCGATTCTCGGCCAGAGCTTGTTTGATTTCATCGGGCAGGCGCAGGAGTCGCACCGAGTTCGCTACCGTCACCCGGCTTTTGCCCACCCGTTCCGCCACCTGCTCCTGGGTCAGGCCGAAATCGTCCATCAACTGGCGGTAGGCAGCCGCCTCTTCCAAAGGGTTGAGGTCAGCCCGCTGGATGTTTTCCACCAGGGCCAATTCCAGCATCTCCTGGGGTGTGGCCTCCTTCACAATGACCGGCACCGCCGTCAGGCCGGCCATCTTGGCGGCGGCCCATCGCCGTTCCCCGGCGATGATCTGATATTGGGCTTCGGAGGCGGGGTCCTGGATGCTGGTGACAATGAGGGGCTGAATCAGGCCGTGCTCGCGGATAGAATCGGCCAGTTCCTGCAGGGCCGCCGGGTCGAGAGCCTGGCGGGGTTGCATGGGATTGGGCACGATCAGGTTGACGGCGACTTCCCTCAGGCCTGGGCCACTGATCTCGGTTGCCGGGATGAGGGCCCCTAGGCCCTTCCCCAGACCCCTTCTTGGTTGAGCCACGCTTCACCACCTCCAGAAGCTGAGGAATCCCCCAGCGTTGGGATGAAACTAGGTTTTGCTCCTGCTCAGAAATTCCTCTGCCAGAGCCTGGTAAGCCAGAGCTCCGGCTGATTTGGGATCATAACTCAGAATGGTCTCACCATAGCTGGGCGCCTCGCTCAAACGGACGCTGCGGGGGATGATGGTGGAGAACACTTTGTTGCCAAAATGTTTCCGCACCTCGTCAACCACCTGCTGCGAGAGTTTGGTGCGGACATCGTACATGGTCATCAAGATGCCGGCGACGGTCAGCCTGGGATTCAGGTTCTCCCGGACCAGATTGATGGTGTGGATCAATTGGGTCAAACCCTCTAAAGCCAGGTACTCGCACTGGGAATGATGACCCCGTCGGCAGCGGCGGTCAGGGCGTTGACGGTCAGGAGGC
>JBBIJG010000103.1:1636-8011 GCA_037446095.1 Caldilineae bacterium | reverse complement strand
TAGGACAAGCCTTCCTCAAATCCTGCCCCCAAAGTGAAATGCACCCCTCAGATGGAGAGAGCGTCAAACGCTCCAGCCTCACGCAACGGCGCGCTCCGCGCGGTGGGTGTTTGCAAATGAGCGCACCATCAAGACAGGTTGTTGGCTCCCGTTATTTTTGGGCGGGCTTCCTTTTTAACACCAGAAAGGCGACGAAAACAACCGCTACCAAGACAATACCCGCTCCGAGGCCTACCAGAAGACCGCTGCTCACGCTACCCGATACAGCCGTGACCACAGTCTGGGATGGGATCTCCAGGCCATCGGGGTTGGCCAGTTTGGCTTCGACAAAGGTCAGCGAAGAGATGTCTTTGCCCTTAACAGTCAGTGTGGCCAAAACACCGCTTCCGTCAACAGCCTGCCTGGGGGCCAGTTGGGTGACAGCGTAGTCAATGGTCCCCTTGACATTGTCGGCCTGGTTCTGGACGACGAAATCAGGGCTGGGGAAGTCACCAGCCTGAATCTGAACCCCCTCTTTGGCCGGATCGGCGTCTTGAACTTGCAGGCGGGCCGGATCAAAGGCCAGGTGCACTTCAACCCCATAAAGACGGGTGGCGTTTTCAATGCGAATGGCTAACGTCATGACATCTGCGCCCTTTTGCCCTGGAAGAGGCTCCAGGCGCACCGTCGCTCCCTCTTGAGCTGACCCCGTACCTGTCAAGGGGCCACTCAGCAACAAAACCACCAGTAAGAGGGCCAGGGTTGCCACCAAACGGAAGTAAAAAGTAGACCGTGCTCGGAAGCTGTTAAGTGTGTTGAAGCAACGCATCCTCTTTCACTCCTTTTGTTTTTACCCAGTGTAGCATAGCTTTAGGAGGATGTCAAATGAAAGAGGTGGTGATGCTACAATGCACCACCACCTCTTTCCGTCTTAATGGGGCAGCTACGGGGTCATGGACCAGGGCAGCGGCCCTCTCCGGCCAAAGTTGGCTGCGGCCATGGTCAGGTCGAGGATGTTCACCACATCATCATCGTTGACATCAGCAGTCAGGTCCGGACCACGGAAGCGGAAGGCGATGTAAGTGATGTCACCGATGTCAATGACATCGTCTGGCTCTGGCTGCGGAGCGACATCACCACCCAACAGCTTGACGGGCCCCATGTCAAAGCACTCCCCGGCCACCACCTGCACGCCAGAGGCTTTGAGGGCATCCAGGTAACCGTACATCCTGGCATACACTTCGTAGGTGCCCAGGGGCAGAGCCCGCAACTCAAAGCTGCCATCGGACTCGGTGAAGGTCTCGGCCACAGGGGTCCCATCAGCCTCGGTGACAAGGATCTGGGCCCCACTGTGGTCGTAGCGGCCCTGCAGATGGACAGAACCGATAATGCAACCGGCCAGCTCGTTGACGACAACGATGCCGGATACTGAGGTGTCCACAGCGATGGCATACCCCTCGGGGTCAGACATCAGGGTGTTTCCGGTTACCGCCACGGCGGTCTCTCCAGCTGCCAGGCCACGCCAGGTGATGGTGGCGATGGCAGCATCGGTGGCGTTGAACACAGGTGTACCGTCGCTTTGGGCCACAGCAAAGTCAATGGTGCCGGCTACATTGTCAAACTGGTTCTGGCCGATTTGGAGCGTGCCATCAAAGAGGCCAGCACTGGGGGTGACACTGACGACCTGGACAATGGTGGGATCGAAGGTGAGATGGACCTCCACCCCCCGCAGTTCAACGGGATCGGTCGGAGCGTTAACGATGGAAACCCTGATCTCGCTGGTTGCCTCGGCGCCAACGTTCATAAAAGCGTCGGTCACAGCCACAGTCGTGTCAGGGTCACCTGGCCCGGCGGCGAAAGCGCTCAACGGCAGGGCCATGAGCGTCGCCATCACCAAAGCCAACATCCATTTCTTGTGTTTCATTTTGTCTTACCTCCAAGTCTTTGTTTGATGGGCTGATTTTCTTCCAGGAGGAGAGGGAGCACTCCCGCCCTGTCTCCTCCCGGTTCAGTTGTTACCAGGGTATGGGTCCTGAGCGGCCAAAGTTGGCCGCCGTCACCGTCAGGTCCAGGATGTTCACCTGACCATCGCCGGTGATGTCGGCCAGGACGTCCGTCCCCCCGAAGCGCGAGGCGATATAGGTGACATCGCAGATGTCAACCGTCTCATCGGGGACAACATCACCACCCAGCAGAGTGACCGTGCCCATGTCCAGGGGTTGTTCGGGCGCGTATGAGACGCCTGTTCTGCGAGCCCGCAGGTAGCCCTGCTTCCAGGCCGTTACCTGATAGATGCCGGCCTTAGGGGGCAGAATCCTAAAGCGACCCTCGACATCGGTAAAAGCCTGACAGCAGCCAGGGCTCTCCATCCGGGTTGACACCATGACTCCGCTATGGTTGTAGCGACCCTGTAGCTTGATCGTCCCGGCGATCCCTTCATCCAGTCCTGCCACGGGGTCACAGACTCTGGCAGGTATGGTTTGGTCTACGGCGATGGGATACCCAGCAGCATCGGACATCAGAGTGCCCTCCGTGATGTTCACCATAGAACACACCTCCCATGGCACCCTCGTGACCGGACAGGCAAAGGCCGACTCCCAGGTGATAGTGGCGATGGCCGCGGTGGTGACATTTTGCACGCCGGCTCCATCTTTCTGGCTCACGGCGAAGAGAATGGTGCCCGCTGTATTGTCCACCTGCTGGACCACGACCTGCTCAGCCAGAGGGAAAAGCCCTCCCTCGGCGGCGATCTGGACTCCGTTGGCGGGGTCACCATCGGCGTCCACCACCTTCAGCTTCGTGGCATCAAAGCTGAGGTGGACCTCAACGCCATGCACCGCTTTGGGGTTGCCCGGGTCGTTGGCGATGGAGACCAGAATCTGGCTGGTGCCCGTCCTCCCACACCAGAACCACTTGTCGCTGACTTGAACGACTGTGTCAGGATCCCCTGGTCCGGCAGCGCGAACGGTCATCAGCGGGGCCCAGCTCAGGACAACCGCCACCATCAGGCCGACAAGCAGGGAGCTTATCTTCCACGCCTTTTGCACCTCGCCACCTCCTTCATTGCGTAGGCTGCCAGCTGGGGTGCGGCACTTCACCCCAACCGGCAGTCGAGGTCAAAAAGGCTGCTATCCCGCCCAGGGCGTCGGGCCAGTCATGCCAAAGTTGGCAGCAGCCACCGTCAGGTCGAGGATGTTCACCACTCTGTCACCGTTGACGTCGGCGGTCAGGTCTGGGCCACGGAAGCGGAAGGCGATGTAGGTGATGTCGCCGATGTCAATGACGTTGTCCGGCCCTGGGTCCTGCGGTGCGACATCGCCACCCCATAGAGTCGTAGGGTCCAGGACAAGGCACGCCTCTCCGGCCAGCACTTCCACACCAGAGGCCCTGGCATCCAGGTAGCCGTACAATTCAGCCGTCACATCGTAGGTGCCGGCCTCCACCCCTTCCAGTTTGAAGTAACCGCTGGCCTCGGTGGTCGCTTCATGTGCCCCAGCCCTCACATGGACCCCGCGGTAGTCGGGAGTGCGATCAGGGTAACGGCCTTGGGGGTTAACGTAGCCCTCGATGCAACCGGTGGTGACACAGGCAGGGATGGTAATTGTGCCGCTGACCGCACAGTCCACCGCGACAGGATAGCCATCCGGGTCAGACATCAGGGTGTTCCCTGCTACAATCACCTCGGTCGTTACATCTGCTTGCGGACATTGACCGGCACAGGCCCAGGTGATGGTGGCAATGGCCTTCTCCGTCGCATTGAACACAGGCGTCCCGTTGCTCTGGGCCACGGCAAAGTCAATGGTGCCGGCTGCGTTGTCAACCAGGTTCTGACCGATACGGAGGTCACCGTTGAAGAGGCCACTTTCCACTGTCAGTTGGACGCCATTGGCGGGGTCGCCATCGGCGTCAACTACTTGCAGCAGGGTGGGGTCGAAGGTAAGGTGGACCTCCACCCCACGGACCTCTTTGGGATCGGTCGCCAGGTTAACGATGGTAACCAGGATCTGGCTGGTGGCCGTTGACCCGCACTCCAACGTTGCATCGGCGATGGTGATAGTGGTGTCAGGGTCACCCGGTCGTGCAGCAGAAGCGGTCATCGCCGTAGGCAGGACAAGAAGCGCCACGGCTATCAGAGTAAAAACCACTTTTCCTTTCATTTTGTTTTACCTCCTTCCAGGATTTCGACTCGCTTGGGAGCGAACTTTTGCGGCATGGTTCCCGATCCGACTCGAATACCCCCTCAGGCCTCTAGCTTTGGCCGTACTACCAAGCTCACGAGCGGAGCGATGTCCCTTTGCCCCCGGGTACCCTGACCTGTTGCCTGCCTGAACGCATGTTGAGCTCTGATCTTGATTGTTTGATAGCGGGAGATCCTGTGAGGTGAGTCGTGGTGGGAACCAACACCTTCTGAGGGAATGGGCAGAGTGGACTCTGCTATTGGCTCACCCTATCCGCGGATAAATTGGACAGGTTCCTAATGATAACTATAGCAGAGCGGGGGATAAAATCAATGGGAAAAGAATCCCAGAGGTGACTAGGAAAGAATTCCTATTTGAAAACAATGCCGCAGATGGAAACCAGAGACGTGCCTTTCTGATCGGCCGGGCATTGCCTGTAGCCTGAGACCTCACCGGTGGCGCCATCGAGATAACGCAGGGCCAGATAGATGGGAGGCAGACCACAAATCCGCCTCCGATCCTGTTCCTTTTTCACGCCCTGGAAGAAAGCTTCTGCGTCTCCGGTACAAATGGCAGCCATCAACTGCTGGTCGGCTGCCATGAGCCTGGCGCGTCCGACAAAGTCAAGGGGATGGGCATCGCCAAAGGCCGGCCCTACATGGGCCAGGTCCCCGGCAGCCACGACAATGGTCCGTGAGGAAGCCGTTGCCGCCCTCAGTGCCTCGATGGCGGCTGACAGCGTGACATCTCGCCCCGGTGTCTCATCTCCCATTATAAAACGCTGGAAAGGGCCACAGAGGATAGGCACCAGTTCACACGGTCTGTCTCCCCGGAGATAGTGCAGCCAGACCGTGGCCAGCTCGATGGAGTGTTCGACGCGGTGGTGCAATTCCTCACGGAAGGCGACTTGAGCGCCCATGGCCTGAGCCATAGCCTCAACGATGTGATGAGCTGTGGGAAGCACTCCCCAGGGTGTAGCATAGTGCTGGCGGGTCAGAGTGAGGCCAGCTTCCCCGCTGAGGTGGTCGGTGCCGAAGACGATGGCGATCTCGGCTTCGCGCACCGCCTCAGCCACCCTGCCCCACACTTGGGCGTAGACCGGCCCGCCCCGCTGATAGTCAATGTGGGGGCTGACCAGGCCGCGTATGGGGCGATCATCGGTCGGCGGGCCTGGCTCAGACGCAGAATCAATGTAGCCTTGTAACATGGCGCCCAATTCTTCGCCCTGGGTTGGATAATTGACGCCGGCCAGAGTGGGGGGGCGGCAGGGTGCTGTCCGGAACTCCTGGAGCGCGGCCGCATAAGCCTGGGCGAACCGCTCGTTATCCAACAGAAGGGCATCGTCCAATTGGGCCAGAATGTGTTCCAGGGCGGTAGGGGTGAGACGGATACCGGCCCGCACGGCCAGAGCGGCCCGCAGGGCCGATTCGTCACGGGTGCCATCGCACAACTCCAGGAGTGGAGCAAGCTGAGGACGCAGGAAGATAGCCTGGCCACTCAATTGCAGGGGATCGCGCAGCATGATGGCTGGCTGGCCTCCCTGTTGCACCAAACGCGCTTCGACGGCTCTGAGTTTGGGTTGCATTGCCTTCCCCCCTTACGCTTCACTCTCTTCTAATCTCAACCTGACCTATGAAGACCTTTTGCCCCAGGGGTTCTAGGGACGGGTAGGCGTACATACCCACCAGGAGTCGGTATCGGCCCACGGGGGTCTGAGGCGGCACGGTGAAGACGTGCCTGTCCAGCAGGGTCTCACCGGGTTGCCAGAGGCTGGTGGGATAAAAGTCACCGCCAGGTTGGTGGTCACTCCCGGCCAACCTCTGACCCTCCTCGTTGACCAGGTGCACGAAGCTGGAGTAAACCCCTCCCGGCGTCCGCCGGGCTTGCCAATAGAGGGTGAGGCGCAGTTTCTCACCCGGCCGGAGGCTACCGAGCTCCTGGTCATAGCCGACAAGGGACATCTCCTCACTCAAGTGGATAGACCGGGGGTAATCAGGAGCCCCGGTCACGGCCGGCCCGACGACCTTGACCAACGAACCAAAAGGCTCCAGTTGGTACTTGATTTCCAGGCCCGGCATCTCTTTGATGAGATAGATGGGGCGGCCTGTAGGGAGAACATCGTCAATGAGCCAGGCGATGTTTTCGTAGGCCGGCCCAGGGACGATGTGAGGGAAAAGGCCATTCAAGTCCGGCCGCCGGCCCTCTACGAACTGATAGT
>JBBIJG010000103.1:0-1619 GCA_037446095.1 Caldilineae bacterium | reverse complement strand
GCATGATCTCATCGCGATCGTTGCTGACCAGCACAGCTCGCGGGGGCAATGGCGCGGCCAGGATCTCATGCCAACGGTCACGGACTTCGTAGTTATGGCTCTGGTCTACTGAAGAGAAGTTTTGTAACAAAAGAACAAAGGGCAGGGCGCAGAGAGAGAGGACCGTGGCCAGAGACACCAGAGAGCGAATACCCTCTATCATTTTCTGGTATCCCTCTTCCCAGGGGCCGTAACGCACCGGGGTCCCTTTCCACCTGATAACGGCCTCACCCAGCCCCTCTCCCAAAGTCGCTACGCCAAAGGCCAGCCAGAGGGCAAAGACCAGGTACGAGGGAATGAAAAGGACGAAGACATCGCCGATGAAGTAGACCAGAGTGAAAATCACATTGGCCAGATAGGCCAGCCCGGTGAGGGCCAGGAGCTCCCATTGCCGTCTCAAGGCCAACCTGAGCACCCCCAGAAGACCCAGGGCCACACCCACCAGGCCGAATTGCTCTCGCAAAAGAGCGGCGACCATGCACAGACGTGTCGGGATTTCCGGCCTGTAGCCCAGTGCCCCCCTGAACATCTGCCCCATGACCAGATCAAAAAAGCCCTGGGGAGTGTTTTGATAGAGGACCAACTCCCTATCCGCACTCAGGGAGAGGCGCAAATAAGGCGTGAACGGGGCACGCCAGGGGATATAAAGATAGAGCAAAAGAGGCAGCAGAAACACCAGCAGCGCTTTCAAGGCTCGCAGAAGTACAATTTTCCGACTTGCTCCCGCTGGATTTGCAATCCAGCGGCCAAGCGGCGGATTACAAATCTGCCGCGAGCGAAGATGTGAGCTACTACCCGCCAACCAGAAAAAAACGCCCACGGCTGGGGCCAGGAGAAGTATGGTGCGGTGGTGAGTGAGGCTGAGACCGTAGGTGAAAGCAATGAAGAGCAAAGTGGACGAGTTACTAACTCGTTCTGCATTTCTCAGGAGAAGGTAGAAAATCAGAATCACGAAGAAGGCATTGAGGCTATACACCTCGGCGATGACAGCCTGCGACCAGAAGGTCTGAGAGACGGCAAAGGTGGCTGTGGCTACCAGGGCGCTGGTGTAAAGGACGCTGTGGGGGATATTCGGGCTGGCCAGGCGCAGGAAGATGGTAGAAGTTATGTAAAGCAAAGCCACTGCCATAGCAGCCCACAAAGCAGAAAAGAGGTTCATCCGGTAAGCCACATCGCCAAGGGGCAGGGCATGCGACCAAAGCCAGCCAAGCACGGTATAGAGGGGATAGCCGGTAGGATGAGCGATGCCGGCCATGTACGGCACGAATTGGAACTCTCCCGCGTCGGCTGCCAACACCGTGGGAGCGGCAGTCCGCACATAGAGAGCCAAGCTAGATAGGGCTAAGGCAAAGGCGATGATAAGATGGGACTTGGCTCTGCTCATGTCTCAACTACCCGACTGAATCCTGGGCGGTTCTCACCTTCCGGCCAGGCGAAGGCAGTGCCTTCGCCTACCAGAAGCACCTCATGCACGAGTTTCCGAATAGGCTGGTTAATACTGGTACCTCGGTTTTATTGTCAACCCAAAGTAACTATGCAAAAGTTCTTTCCAGATTTGCCGGTTGACCCTGGGGGGTGTT
>JBBIJG010000102.1:0-8028 GCA_037446095.1 Caldilineae bacterium | reverse complement strand
TATTGGTAGGTGGCGATCAGATTCAAATTACCATGCAACTCCCGGCCGCCATGGCTCTGATCTTGCAGGGGGCTATCCTCTTCTTCATGCTAGGAGGTGAACTCTTCATCCGTTACCGTTTGCGAGTGACGTGGAAGCCAAGCTCTCAAGCCATTGCCGGTTAAAAGGGGAGTGGAGCATGAATCTCATCATGTCCATTTTGACATTACTTTTCACCCCGTCCACCCTGGCCGTCACCATCCGAGGTGGCACGTCGCTGCTGTATGCTACTTTGGGTGAGATTTTCACCGAACGTGCGGGGATTCTGAACCTGGGGGTGGAGGGGATGATGATCATGGGAGCCGTGACCGGCTTTGCGGCAGCCTTCAAAACGGGCAACGTTTGGGTCGGGGTCATGACCGGCATACTGGTAGGCGGACTGCTGGCCTTGATCCACGCTTTTCTGACCATCACCTTGCGCGCCTCCCAGACGGTCAGCGGGCTGGCTCTGACCCTTTTCGGCAGCGGTCTGGCCAGTTTCCTCGGGCAGCGGCTGGGTCCCGGCGGCACACCTCTGGTCGGTCAAATCGGTCCCAAGTTCGGCAAATTGCCCATCCCCGGTCTTTCGTCCATCCCCTTCCTCGGTCAGGCTTTATTTCAACAAGACATCCTGGTTTATGCCGTGTATCTGCTAGTACCCCTGGCCTGGTATTTTCTCTACAAGACCCGCCCGGGTTTACACTTGCGGGCTGTGGGCGAGAACCCTCAAACGGCCGACGCCATGGGGGTCAACGTGGCTGGCATACGCTACCTGTATACCGTCATCGGAGGAATGCTGGTCGGTCTGGGGGGTGCTCATCTCTCCCTGGCCTACACGCCGGGCTGGACGGAGGGCATGACCGCTGGCCGGGGCTGGATCGCTATCGCTCTGGTCATTTTCGCCACCTGGGACCCAGGGCGGGCGGTGGTAGGAGCTATCCTCTTCGGAGCAATCAATGCCATCCAGCTCCGTTTGCAGGCCCAGGGGACCACCATCCCCGCCGCCTTCCTCAACATGATGCCCTATGCCTTCACGATTCTGGTGTTGGTGATGATCACCTGGTGGGAGGCTTTCAGTCGGCGGGTGGGTGCACCGGCCGCCCTGGGCCTGCCCTATGTGCGGGAAGAGAAAGGAGCGCAGGTCTAGCCGGTGCATGCTTAAGCTTCCGGCTGACAACCTGCGACAGGAGCTAGGCAGTTAGTCTTCAAGGAACTGCTTCTTACCACAGAGCACGCCGAGAACGCAGAGGGGCGATCTCGGCGGTGAGTAACAAGTCCTGCCTGCGGGAGGCTCTGGCTGACCGGGGATAGTTACGGCTTTCAGTGGGCGGGTGGGTGCACCGGCCGCCCTGGGCCTGCCCTAAGGGCGAGAAGTGTATCTGCGGAGGATCACGGCCACGTTCTGGCCGCCGAAGCCAAAGCCGTTGACCATGGCCGCATTGACCTCTTGCTGCCGGGCCACATTGGGCACGTAATCCAGATCGCATTCCGGATCCGGCGTCTCGTAGTTGATCGTGGACGGGATGACCCCTTCGTGGATGGCCAGCACCGCCGCCAGGGCCGCCAGGGCCCCGGCCGCTCCCAAAGCGTGGCCCAGCATGGATTTGGTAGCCGTGACAGCCAGCCGGTAGGCATGGTCGCCAAAAACCGTCTTAATCGCTTTGGTCTCCACCGCGTCGTTCAAGGGGGTTGCGGTACCATGGGCGAAGATGCAATCAATCTCCTCCGGGGCCATCCCGGCATTTTCCAGAGCCAGCTTCATGGCCCGGGCTGCTCCATCGCCACTGGGGTCAGGGGCGGTGATGTGATAGGCGTCACCGGTGATGGCCCCACCGGCCACCTCGGCTTAGATGCGCGCGCCACGCTGCCGGGCGTGTTCCTCTGCCTCCACCACCATGGCCGCCGCTCCCTCGCCGTAGACAAAGCCATCGCGGTTCTTGTCGAAGGGGCGGCAAGCACGCCGGGGGTCATCGTTCTGGGTGGAGAGAGGTCCCATACGGCCCAGGGAAGCAAGGGTGAGAGGGACCGTGCAGGACTCCGTCCCTCCGGCGATGACCACTCTGGCTTCTCCCAGACGCAGCAGACGCAGGGCTTCCAGGAGAGCATAATTGCCGCTGGCACAGGCTATGGTAGAGGTGATGACCGGGCCTTTGGCGCCGCTGACTATAGAGACCAGGCAGGAGACAGCGTTGGGCATGACGGTAGGAAGGAAAAAAGGGCTGATGCTGCGCGGCCCTTTTTCCAGCAACGTCCTGGTTCCCTCCTCCATTTCGCCGATGCCCCCGCCGCCGGTGTTCATTACCACGCCGACTTCGGTCCCATTGTTTTCGTCAATCGTCAGGCCAGCATCGGCCAGGGCCATCTGCGAGGCGGCGATGGCGAATTGGGTGGCCCGGCAAGTGCGTTTGACCAGCTTCGGGTCCATGTAAGTCTTGGGATCAAAGTCCTTGACCTCACAGGCGATGCGCACCGGAAAACCGGTGGTGTCAAAGGTGGTGACGGGTCCTGCACCGGAGACGCCAGCCTTCAAGTTGGCCCAGAACTCTTCCACCGTGAGGCCAATGGGGGTTATTGCCCCCAGACCGGTAATGACAGCACGCTGCATAATGGGTTCCTCCTTTATATCAAAGTCTTCACTCCCCCGAGGTGCGACGCACCAAAAAGTGCGTCGCACCTTGTCAGTTCTTCCTCTATGGTTTCGATGAGATGGCTTTCCACCGCCAGCTTCGCCTGAGCGATGGCCTTCTCAACGCCTGGAGCCCGGGAGCGTCCGTGCCCTATGACCATGACTCCTTTTACCCCCAGCAGCGGTCCCCCGCCAATCCTCTTTTCGATCTCCAGGAGATCTTGCAGTTCATGGATCAGGCGCTGAATCTCCGAGATGGGCAGCAAGCTAGCCAGCCTTTCCCGCAACCAACGGGCCAAAGCCATGCTCAATCCCTCACCGAACTTGAGGAGGATGTTGCCCACAAAGCCATCACAAACGATGACGTTGGCCCGGCCGCTCAAAAGGTCCCAGCCTTCCACGTTGCCGATGAAATTCAGGCCGCTTTTCTTGAGCAGTTGATACGCTTTCTGGCCCTGGCGATTGCCTTTCCCCTCTTCGCTTCCATTGGCGAGCAGAGCTACTGTGGGCTTATCGAGGCCCAGCAGGCAGCGGGCATAGGCGATGCCCAGGGCAGCAAATTGCACAAACTGACGAGGTTTGCAATCCACATTGGGGCCCAGGTCGAGGACCACGGTCTGAGGGGCCAGGGCAAAGGGGATGCCCCCGCCTACAGGCCGCTCAATGCCCCCTATGGTACCCAAAATCCAGTGGGCGGCGATCATGGCGGCTCCAGTATGTCCCATGCTCACTGCGGCCTGGGCCTGGCCTTCCTGGACCAATCGGGCCGCTACAGCCACCGAAGCCCGAGGCTTCTCCCGCAAGGCAACGGCCGGAGGCTCCCCCTCGGCGATGAACTGATCGGTGTGATGGATGTGGAGGAAGTTGACTGCACCATAAGAGGTCAGTTCCGTCTGCAGCCGCTCCTCCGGCCCTACCAGGATCACCTCCACCTCCTGGCTGCGGGTAGCCTGTACCGCCCCTCTGACTACTTCTGCCGGAGCATAGTCTCCACCCATCGCATCCACCGCGATGCGTACCCTTCTTTTGCCTTCCAAAATCTGCCTCCTTTAATCCAGCGAAGCTTCGTCTCAAAAAGTCCGAGCCAGCTCTCAATCTAGCTTGGGCAGGTATAATAGCCTACACCCAGGGTCCCGGGTCCCAGGTGGGTGCCGGCGACGGGGCCCAGGTTGTCCAGGATGTGCAACTCGCGACAGCGAAACCGTTCCGCCACCTGATCCCTCAGGCGCTCTGTCTCTTCGGGCGCCAGAGCATGCATGATGGCCGCGCAAATCTCCTTACCCTGCTCGACTTCTCCCTCCATGATGGTTAACAGTTGGGCGATGGATTGCCGGCGCGACCGGGCCCGACCGATGGGGACAATTTTCCCATCCCGCAGGCGCAGGATGGGCCTGAAGCCCAGGAGTTTCCCCAGAAGGGCCTGAGGAGCTGTCAATCGCCCGCCACGGTGCAAATACTCGAGGGTATCCGCCGTGAGGAGGACATCCACGCGGGGGATCAGATCGTGGATCAATGAGATGATCTCAGCCTTGTCTTTGCCTTCCCGGGCCGCTTTGGCTGCTGCCAGGGCGATGAGGGCCTCACCAGCCACGGCGGTCTGAGAGTCAATGACCGTGATGTCAGCCTGGGGCAACTTCTCCCGGGCGCTGCAAGCTGAGGAGAAGGTCATGCTCAACATCCCGGCGACGGTGAGGCAGATCACACTTTCGGCTTCCGCCAGCGCTTTCTGATAGGCTTCTAGAAAATCCTCAGGGTTGACTCCTGAGGTGGTGGGCAGAGGGTCCAGGTCCGGCAACATGCGGTAGAAGTCGGCGCTGGAGATGTCCACCTTGTCCCGATATGACTTCCCCCCGATGATCAGAGTCAGTGGGGCGACGAAGATGCCCAGCTCCTTGGCCATCTCCTGGGGGATGTCTGTCGTGGTATCCGTCACAATAGCAACTTTTCGCTTCATGGAACCTCCCTGTCATTTTGTAGAACTTTCACTCCACCATGCCACTCCTAACACGCCGGGGCCGGCATGGGTGCCCATCACCGGGGTCAGGCCGGTGACATATAACTCCCGACAATTGAAAAGAGAGGCCACCTCCTGGCGCAGTCGTTCTGCTTGGTCAGGTGCATCGGCGTGGACCACGGCGGCGTGAACTGGCTGCTCTCCCACCCGGGCAGCCATGATCTCCAAAATGCGTCGCACTGCTTTGGCCTGAGTCCGGGGTCGCTCCAGGGCATTCACCGTCCCTTCCTCTACCGAGACGATCGGCTTAAACTGCAGGGCAGAGCCCATCAGCCGGGCCGCTGGCCCGATCCGTCCCCCTCGATAAAGGTACTCCAGGGTGTCCAACATGACGACCAGATTCACCCGGGGGATCATCTCTTCGGCTCGGGCCACCACAGCTGCCAGGTCACCTCCCTCAGCGGCCACCTTGGCCGCTTCCAGAACTACGAAACCCTGGGCCATGGCGGCACTGCGACTATCCACGACCCGCACCGGAATTTTCTGGAACATCTGCCCTACCTCTGCCGCAATGGCCCCGGTGGCGCTGAATTCACGGGCCAGGTGAATGCAGGCAATGGCGTCAGCCTCCTCAGCCAGGCGATGGAAGAGGCTCAAGAAGTCACCCATAGAAGGGGTAGAAGTGGTGGGCAGGTTTTTGTCCTCCCGCAGCCGGCGATAGAACTGGGCCGCTGTCATGTCTATCCCATCACGGAAGATCTCCTGGCCGAAGGCCACCAGCAGAGGGATGACGGTGATGGAGTATCGCTCCACTACTTCCGGTGGCAGGTTGGCCACGCTGTCAGTGACCACGGCGACTCTCATGATGACGCCTCCATACCTCTCGTTTGTTGATCAACTTGCGGTAGAGGAGTTCGCCCTTGTCCGGCGCAGCCCGCCAGGTGCGGATAGCATGCGGGAGGAACCGCAGCCCCATCAACACCATCAAGGCCAGCGGGGCCAGAACGTGCACCATCGGCTGCCTCCGCCACCAGGCCAGACCGGTGAGGGCGGTGAAGCTGACAAAAGTTCCGGTGGTGGAGCTGCCGGTGAGGACGAGGTAGACCAGGCCCAGCAAAGGGAGCACTATAGCCGTTTCCAGAGGCATAAGGACCAGCAACGCGCCGATACTGGCCGCCAGCCCCCCGCCACCCCGGAAGCGCAGGTAAGGCGAATAGCAGTGGCCGAGCACAGCGGCCACGCCAACCGCCAGGGCCCATTCCTCGCTCAGGCCAGCCGCTCGTGCCAAAAGCACCGAGGCTGCTCCTTTGCCGATGTCTAGCGCGCCGACAGGGATGGCAACCCCCAGTCCTATCGTGCGGAAGACGTTGGCTGTGCCTGGGTTGCCGGTGCCCAGACTACGGATGTCCACCTTCTTGCTCCAGCGGGGGATCAGGTAACCAAAGGGGATGGCACCCAACAGATAACTCAAGGCCATGACCAGCATGCCCATTTCGTTCACCCAAATTATATAACCCCGTTGTCTCTATGGGGATGCGGCCTGCTTCCCATCTCGGTTCGTACTACAACCGCAGATAGCAGCAGGGAGGGGGTCAGGAAAGGTGCGACGCCCTTTTTGCTGGCCGTTTCATCAAATAGGGCCTGGTTGCCAGCACGATCTAGCTGCTTTAGTGGCAAGGGCGTCGCACCTAAGAGAAGAAATAGGGTTTTGCGACTTCTCCCCTACTCCACCGGCCAAAGCAAGGGGAGTGTATTACCCAGGAGGTGAGGTCCTCAGCCGAGGTGCTCAGTAACCTGTCTTAGGGAATGCATTGGCCTGTTCCTCCATCAGGGGCGGTCAGGGTCAGGCAGAGCCCCGGCCTGGCGCAACGGGTTCATCCTTCCTCCCCCAGGGTGTGCTCCTCGGCATCTTCCATTAACACCTCCCGCCAGCGCCCTCCGCTTTCGGGTGGCCCGATGATGCCCTCCGCCTCCAGCAGGTCCATCAGGCGGGCCGCTCGCGGATAGCCAATGCGCAGGCGGCGCTGCAAGAATGAAGTCGAAGCCCGCTTGTAACGTTTCACCAACGCAATGGCTTCCTCCAGAAGCTCATCCTGGTCATCTTCGACCGCCAGATCATGCCAGGGATAGCGAGGTCCTTCGGCAGGGGCCTGCACCCAGTCCGTCCCCCGCCAGAACTGGACCAGCTTTTCCATCTCTCTGGCTGAGACGAAGCATCCCTGCAACCGGACCAGTTTGCTGGAGTCGGGTAGCATCAACAGCATGTCGCCCCGGCCCAACAGTCGCTCTGCGCCACCGGTGTCCAGAATCACCCGTGAGTCCACCTGTGAGGTGACGGCAAAGCTGATGCGGGCCGGGAAGTTGGCCTTGATCAGACCGGTGACCACGTCCACACTAGGCCGCTGGGTGGCCATAACCAGATGAATGCCTGTGGCACGAGCCATCTGGGCGATGCGACAGATGGAACGCTCCACCGTGTCCGGAGCAACCATCATCAGATCGGCCAATTCATCAATCAGCACCACAATGTAGGGCAGGATGTCTTCTCCCCGGCGAGCTACCCGGCGATTGTAGTCGTCAATGTTGCGGGCTCCTATCTCAGCAAAGAGCCGATAACGCTCATCCATCTGCCTGGTGACCCAGACCAGGGAGGTCACAATCTCATCGAGCTCGACGACCACGGGGGCCAGGAGGTGAGGGATGCCGTTGAAACCCACCAGTTCGACCATTTTGGGGTCTATCATAAGCAGACGCAGGGTTTCAGGGGTGTTGTGGAATAGGAGACAGGTCACGATGGAGGTGATACAGACCGATTTGCCGGAACCGGTGGCTCCGGCGATGAGGAGGTGAGGCATAAGGGCCAGATCGGCCACCACCGGCTGGCCAGAGACATCGGCACCCAAAGCGAGCTTGAGTTTGGACTTCAGGCGTTGGAACTCTGGCGATTCCACGACCTCCCGCAGGGAGACCAGAGAAGCCATAGAGTTAGGTACCTCGATGCCCACGATGGGTTGACCCGGGACGGGAGCCTCAATGCGGATGGGAGCCGCCGCCAGGGCCAGAGCCAGATCGTTGGCCAGAGCCTGGATTCTGTTGACCCTCACTTTACGCCGTTTGATGTGCCCGTCGCGGTCCTTGCGTTCAATGTAACCGGGCTCCACGCCGAACTGGGTGACGACAGGCCCCTGTCTGATCTCCACTACTTTGGCCGGTACGCCAAAGCTGGCCAGGGTTTCCTCGATCACCCGGGCTTTGTAGCGGGCGTCGGTGTCACTGAAGGCCTGAGGGGAAAAGCTGTCGAGAATATCCAGGGGGGGAAGGCGGCTGTCCCGTTTCACCTTGGCGCGGGCAGGAACCGGCTTTTTTTCCTCTGAAACCCGTCTGGCTCGGGAAATCACCGGTGGAGGCGATGATTCCTTGGGTTTGGAGG
>JBBIJG010000101.1:4466-8039 GCA_037446095.1 Caldilineae bacterium | reverse complement strand
CATAGCTGGAAATAAGCCTTGATCATCTCCCAGCGGTGAACCAGTCGCCTGGGTTCAAAGATGAGGAACAGGATAATGACCAACCCACGCATGATAAGGCTGAGAGAGGCGGCAGCCTGGGGAGCCACAGCGGCAGACAAGATGGGGCCCACAATGGTGACCAGTTCATCCAGCAACTTGAGGGATACAGCACCGAAGATCGCTCCGGTAGTGCTGCCCATACCGCCGACGATGAGCATGCCCAGATACCACACCGAGTTCATGAAAGGAAACTGGTCAACCGAGGCGAAGGCGATGTAGTGAACCAGCAGTGAACCGGCCACCCCAGCATAAACACAGCCGATAAAGAAGGCCAACAGCTTATAGGCCCACAGGTTGACCCCCATAACCTCAGCCGCCAGGTCATTATCCCTGATAGCGATGAAGGCTCGGCCGGCCCTGGTCCTGGCTATGTTTTGAGCCAGGAATGTAGCCAGACAGGCGATGACCATCACCAGGTAGAAATAGCTGCTTTTAGACTTGAACACCAGGCCGCCTATCTTAGGTCTGGGCACAGCTAACCCATCCGCACCGCCGGTGAGGTGGTATAACTGGATAATCAGCCACATAATGATAAAGTGGGCGGCTATGGTGGCCATAATCAAATAGAAGCCCTTGATCTTTAGGGAAGGTAGGCCAAAGATTAACCCCGCCACGCCCGCAGCCAGGGCTGCACAGGGTAGAGCTGCCCAGAAGGACCAGCCCAGCTTGGCAGTCAGGATCCCCGAGGTATAGGCACCTACGGCCATAAAACCGGCATGGCCGATGGAAATTTGACCGCAGTATCCGGTCAGGATATTCAGGCCATGAACGGTAATGATGGTTATGCCGATTATGATCAGTACGGTCAGTATCCTATCGCTGAAAAACAGGGGGCAGGCAAAGAGGAAGAGGAGGAAGGCCGACAGCATAACCCACTGCGTCTTGGTGCGAAAGATAGCCATATCCTGGGCATAGTTTTCCGCAAAGGTCCCACAAGGTAAATCCATCTATCAGATCCTTTCTATTCTGGCTTGACCAAATAGACCGTAGGGCCTGATGGTTAACACAATGATCATCACGATGAACGGAAAGACGTTGGCCAGTCCACCGCCGGGTAACAATGGGTCCAGGTACCCGGCAGCGACGTTCTCCAGCACACCCAGGATGATGCCGGCGACAATGGCTCCCCCAATGGAGTTCACCCCACCCAGCAGCACGACGGCAAAGGCTTTGATGCCAACCTCAGCCAGGGGTATCATAACGCCCGAAACGCCGCCCAGAAGGATGCCACCGATGACCCCCACCACACAGACAATGACCCAGGAGAAAGCATAAACTGTCGTGACCTTGATACCAGCACTCTGCACGACCTGCACATCATCGGCGGTGGCTCTCATAGCCAGCCCAATTTTGGTGTAGCGGAAGAGGAGCATGAGGATAGCTACTGCCACAACAGAGACGATCATCCCAATGGAAGTCTCTGAGGGTATGGATAGCTCACCAAGGCGCAGGGTCACTGTAGGCAATACGCCATGGTAGGTTTTATATTCGCCTCCCCAGATCAGAGTAGCCAGCCCCTCAAAGATAGTGGACAGGGCGATGGTCATCATGATGACCGCCAGTACGGGTTGCCCCACCAGAGGGCGTAGGGTCAGGCGTTCTATCAACAGGCCCATGATGATAGCCGTTATGATAGCCATGAGCAGGCTGGCCCAGATCGGCAGGCCGAAAGTTACTAGGAAGGTATAGCCCAGGTAA
Source organism: Caldilineae bacterium (assembly GCA_037446095.1). Taxonomy (GTDB): domain Bacteria; phylum Chloroflexota; class Anaerolineae; order E26-bin7; family E26-bin7; genus E26-bin7. Next base: position 6,260 of record JBBIJG010000101.1, on the reverse strand, counting down.
CCACCTATCATGACAAAGTGTCCCTGGGCAATGTTAAACGCCTCGGAGCATTTGAGAATGATAACAAAGCCAATGGCCACCAGAGCATAAATCAGGCCAAGGGCAAAACCGGTGATCGCTAATTGGAGGAAGAAGGTCATGGGACAACTCCTTCAATGGATTGGATGTGGATCGTCGTTCTGATTGTTCCTATCCGCCCATCCCGGTATCTGACCTGAGCTTCTATGGGCACCTCGGTCTGACCCCGGTAGATGGCATTGACCAGTTCATGATAGCGCTCCGCCAAAAATGCTCTTCTCAGTTTCCTGTTCCTGGTCAACTCAGCTTCGTCGGGGTCAAATTCCTTGTGCAGATGGACGTATTTCCTCACCCTGGCTCCCGGTGGCAAGGTCTCATTGACTCTGTCTATATCCCTCTTCACCAACTCGTAAACCTCCGGCTTTTGGGAAAGCTCGGCAAAGGTGGTATAGGCCACCCTCCTTTGTCCAGCCCACCGACCGACACTCTCGTAGTCAATAATGATAATGGCCGCGGTGTAGGCTCCCTCGGGGCCGGCCAGAACCCAGACGTCCTTGATGTAAGGGCTGAACCTCAGGCGGCTCTCAACAAGTTCAGGCACCAGTTTGTCACCATTGGCCAGCTCAACAATGTCATTCACCCTACCCAGAACGACAAGGTGGCCATCCTGGTTAATGAAACCGGCGTCTCCACTGTGAAACCACCCATCTCGGAGCACCTTGGCCGTCTCAGCCGGGTCCTTATAATAACCAAGGAAAAGGCCAGGCTGGTGATAAACAATCTCCCCCTCATCGGTGATCCTGACCTCTGCGCCTTCGTGAACGGGTCCTACCGTCTCCAAATGGATGTCATCATTCCGGGCGCCGGTCAGGGCCCCACCCTCTGTTGTCCCATACAGGCTTTTGAGAGGCAGATTCAAGGCGTGGTAGAACCTGAGGACATCCGGGCTGAGCATAGCCCCGGTGGCGTAGCAGATCCTGGCTTTTGACAGACCCAGCTTATCCTTTATGGGCCTGAATAGAGCTACATCGGCCAAAACGTAGAGTGTCCTCCAGAGCAGGTTGGGTTTTTTCTTTTGGAACCTTAAATCGGCCATCTTGTAGCCAATGGGCATAAGCAGGCGAAAGGCAGACCGCTTGATGGCATCAGCGCTTAGAATCCGTGCCTGAACCATAGCCGCCTGATTTTCCCACAGCCGAGCCCCATGGAACAGGATGCTCGGTCCTATCTCCCTGGCGTCCTGCGGTTGGGTTTCCGGCCCTTCGGCAAAGTTCAGGATGCTGGCTGATAGCAGATGACAGCCAATGGCGAACCATTGCTCGGTCATCCAGGCTGGGGGCAGGTAGGGGACAACATTGTCATGCTCATACCAGGGGTCAAGCCGCAGATGATACTCGGCACCGGCTCGCATCGTCCTGTAGGTGTGGACGGCGCCCTTGGGTGCAGGGCCGGTGGCCCCTGAGGTATAAACAATGGCACAGACATCATCCGCACGGCCGGTTTCCACATTCTGCTCAAAGAGTCCGGGATGTTCCTCTTCGTATTTTTCCCCCCGTTGGAGCACCTGCTGATACCCCATCAGAATAGGGTCATCATAGTGAGCCAGTCCTTTATAGTTCCAGTAGATGACCTTTTTAAGAAGGGGGAGTTCGTCTTTGATTGCGAGAAGCTTATCCACCTGCTCCTGGTCTTGAACCACAGCAAATCTGGCTTCGGAATTTTCAGCGAAGTATTTTATCTCCAGCGGAGTCGAATCAGGATGTACTCCCACGGAAA
>JBBIJG010000101.1:0-4441 GCA_037446095.1 Caldilineae bacterium | reverse complement strand
AGCTCAGCATAATACCACTGGGGGGCATTATCCCCGATAATGAGCACCTTATCGCCGGGTTCAAAGCCCAGGGATAGCAGGCCTAGGGCCAGGTATTTGACGTTGCGATAATAGTCCTTCCAGGTGTAACGCTGCCAGACTCCATAACGCTTGTAGCGCATGGCGAGGTGGTTATCGCCATACTGCTCATAGTTGTATTTGAGTACCTTGGGCCAGGTATCGCCTTTTTCCCTGGAGGCTTGCTCTATCTCGGTTGTCATTGCCCCTCACTTTTCAGTAAGCTTCCTCTTCCTGCGCCGGTAGTGCTTCACCTCGCGCTAGCTTTTGATCGCCAAAGGTCTCCTAAGACGGGAGGGCTCGGTGAGGACACCTTCGCCCATCTTGGACAATCTCCGCATCGCGAATTAGGGATTGCTTTGCTGCGCAATGACATGGGGCGCCGAGCGGTTACCTTTCAGGTAAGCCACCTCTTCCTGCGCCGGTAGTGTTTGACTTCACGATAGCTCTTTTGGGAGCCCACAGCCGAGAGCCCCATATAGAATTCCTTGACATCTTCGTTGTCCCTTAACTTCTCCGCCGGGCCGCTCATAACGATCCGGCCATTTTCCATGACATACCCATAGTCCGCGATGCCAAGGGCCGCTCTGGCATTTTGTTCCACAAGGAGCATGGCCATCTTTTGCTCGGCGTTGATTCGCCGGATAATCTCGTAGATTTCCTGCACCAGCAGGGGGGCCAGGCCAAGGGAGGGCTCATCTAAAAGCATCAATTTGGGCCGGGCCACAAGCGCCCGTCCGATGACCAACATCTGCTGTTCACCGCCGGAAAGATAGCCACTCGTCCGGCGGCGGAGGTCTTGGAGCCTGGGGAAGTAGCCAAAGACCATTTCCATATCTCTTTTGACTTCGGCCCGGTCCTGGCGGCGATAAGCTCCTACGAGCAGATTTTCCTCAACGGTGAGGTGCTCAAGGACCCTTCGCCCCTCCATAACCTGGCTGATGCCCATGGCAGCAATATCTTCGGGGCCATAGCGGTCTATCCTCTGTCCATCAAAATCAATGCTGCCGTCCGTTACTTCTCCCTCTTCTGTCTTGAGCAGCCCGGATATGGCCTTGAGCGTGGTGGTCTTGCCCGCGCCATTCGCCCCCAGCAGGGCAACAATCTGGCCGTCGCCTACCTCTAGCGACACGCCTCGCAGCACCTGGATCACATTCATATAGACAACTTCGATATTGTTGACTTGGAGCATTTTGTCCGCCTACGTTCCCTCCCCCAGGTAAGCACGAATGACCTCGGGGTTAGTCTTGATTTCGGCCGGGGTGCCCTCGGCAATTTTGCGCCCGAAATCGAGGACGACAACCCGATCGGCGATGTCCATCACCACGCCCATATCGTGTTCAACAAGGACGATGCAACGGACCCCATCCCTCAGCACGGGTGTGTGGGGATATGTGGTTCCCTGTCCTTCGAATACATCAAGGATGAAGCGGGCAATATCTTCTTTTTCTTCCAGGTTCATCCCAGCCATCGGTTCGTCGAGAAGCAAGACTTTCGGTTCCAGAGCCAGGGCTCTGCCCAGTTCGACCCTCTTCCGCATCCCGTAGGGTAGAACGTGGACTATCTTCTTCCTGATGGGCCCCATTTCCAGGAAGTCAATAATTTCCTCTACAGTCCGGCGGTGCTCGATTTCCTCTTTACGAGCCCAGCCAAAGTAGAGCGCGCCGGTGATAAAGCTTTGCTTCATCAACACGTGTCGGGCAGCCAGGATGTTGTCTTGAGTGCTCAGCCCGGTGTACAGCTCGATATTCTGAAAGGTTCTGGCAATGCCGAGTTTGGCCAGCTTATCCGGGCGCATGCGGGTAATTCTTTGTCCTTCGTAATATATCTCACCCTGTTGAGGTTTGTAGAAGCCATTGATGCAGTTGAGGAGAGCGGTCTTGCCGGCACCATTCGGTCCGATGATAGCCAGTATCTCGTTGTCCCTGATCTCCAGGCTCACGTGGTCAAGAGCTCGGACCCCGCCAAAGTCCAGCGAGAGGTTGTCAATGCGCAATTTGACTTGTTTATCAGTTTCCACTTATCCTAGCCTCCTACCGGTCGGAGTGCGTTTGCTGTCACCCTGAGTAAAGCGAAGGGTCTCGTTTCGCTCGGGACGAGATTCTTTGCTTCGCTCAGAATGACGGGCCGAGCAGTTACGCCTGTCTCTTGTTCTCTTTCTCGCGCACGAGCGGCATAAGGATTTGATCACGGTCGGCCCATATAGCTCGGAATGCGTTGAGGAGGGCTTCTGGGTTTCTATCCAGGCAAGCCTGATAGACATTGTGATAATTCGCCAGTCGTTTTGGTCCAAGCTCAGGGAATGAATAGAAATAGAGACGGTATTGCTGGGAAAGATCCCAGAGGTTTGAGAGGATGCGCAGGAGGTGCTCTTTGCCGCTCGCTTCGAAGACAGTGAAAAAGAATTCTCGCACCAATTGCATACGCCGATGGGCGTTATCCTGATTGGCCTCGGCTGCTTCAATTTCCTGCAGAAGGCATTTCAGTCGCTCGATCGGGATCCGGTCGAAATCCTCCGCTGCCCAACGGCAGGCCAACGTCTCTAATGCCTCTCGGATAAGGTAAATCTCTTCGTACTCCGAGACAGAAATGCGGGCGACGGTTGCGCCGCGACGGGGGTGAAAAACGACGAGGCCTTCTGCCTGCAACTGACGCAAAGCTTCACGGACAGGCATCGTACTGACGCCAAAGGTGCGGGCCAGTTCATCCTGGCGCAAGCGGTCGCCGGGCTTTAGTTGGCCCTTCAGAATCATGTCCCGAATTCCATCCACGACAGCATCCTGGACATTGCCATAGGTGATGATAGGGGAAGAGGAGATAACAGATGTTGGCATAGCCGAGAAGCCCTTTTTCCCTCAGATATTCGATACTCTATATTCGATATTATAACCAATTTCTCGTGCTTTGTCAAGCCCTACGCACCCGCGCGCGATGGGCCCTGTCAAAGTCGCTATAATACTCTCGGCCATTAAGAGGGGGGGTATGCCCAATGGACCAGCCTGTCGTCGTTTGCGCTGCCTTGGCCAGCGGTCAAAGGACGCCCCCTACTATGGCGCCATGGATTGCCTGACATGTCGCCGGGCTCTTGCAAGAGCTGGCGCCTCCCCACCCCACCGGACCCGGTGAAGCCACGATCCGGCGACTCCTGCGGCGCATAGACCTCCAGGCCTTAAGCAGGTGACGGCCTACAACCGGCAACTGGCCAGCGAGAGCAAGGCCGATACCACCATCAAGACAAGCGCAGTGCTGCAGGGACAAGCCATCGGGGACAAAGAGTGGCATAGCGTGCGGGCTTACGATCAACGGCCCTTGCCTGGTGAACCTGGTGCAATGGGGCAGCGGTATTGCCCTCGGCCAAAGGGAGGGGCCAGAAAAGGGCAACGAGAGCACGGCGGTGCCGGCCCTGTTGGCGGGGCGAGATCTGAGCCAGACCGTAGCTGATCGGCCCCCCCCACTGACTTTGACAGGGCCCTAAGCGGAGATGGCTTTCTTAGATTGACAGGACCTGTTACTCACCGCCGAGAGCGCATCTCTGTGCTCTCAGCGTGCTCTGCGGTAAAAATCCGTTCTTTGTGTTATTGACAGGTACGGCCTTTTGCGGTAGTATATTCTGGGGGATGGGCCTGCCCTCATCCTGCCGTTAGCTCTGGCTTTCGACCTGCTGTTGGGTGACCCGCCTGAGCGCTACCACCCGATAGTATTGATAGGGGCTACCTTGTCAGAGAAATGGCGCGCCCGGCACCGCAGGATGGCCCTACCCTTGGGAGGAGGTTTTAGCAGATGCAGACGTTGATCTCTAAGGGGATGAATCCCACTCGTCCCCAACAGATGTCTGAGTACGCCGAGACCTGCCTCCTGGCGCTCTCGGCCCAGGGGCTGGGGAGGAAAATCTCCCTGGGCGGCGCGCTGGGCCTGGCGCACTACTACGAGTACCGTCCGACCTACGACGTGGACGCCTGGTGGATGCCGGAAGCGACGGCCGAGGACCGGCAGCGAGTTGTCCAGGCCATCCAGGACGCGCTGCGGCCCTACGGCCTGGTTCGAGTGCGGACCTGGGGCGACGTGGTCAGCGTAGAGTTGCACCAGGAGGCGCGGCCGGTGTTCAGCTTCCAGGTGGCTCACCGGTCGGCCCAACTGGCGCCACCGCAATCTGTCCCCTGGACTGACGCCTGGCTCGACAGTTTCCCCGACCTGCTGGCCGCCAAGATGGTAGCTCTGGTAGAGCGAGGAGCACCGCGCGATTTTCGGGACATTTACACCCTGTGTCAAGCTGGCGTGGCAACCATCGAGCAGTGCTGGACACTGTGGCGAAAGCGGCAGCAACTGAGCGGCAGCGATACCGATACAGCCCGCGCCCGCCTGGCCGTACAGACTCACCTGGCCC
>JBBIJG010000100.1:0-8076 GCA_037446095.1 Caldilineae bacterium | reverse complement strand
CCACGACAATAGACTGGCTCAGTGGGTGGCTTTTCACGGTCTGAAGGGAACTAACATTACCACTATCGTCGCCCACCAAGCCGCATTGAACCTCATCCTCAAAGGATTCATCTGCTACCTGGCTGGATCGGGACCGCTGCCCAACCCCGCACCGGCCAGTGGCATTATAGCCGAGGCGGATGCTTATCTTCAAAGTGCTGGCTGGGGACATCTGCCGCATTCTTACCTGGATGATCTGGCGCTCGAAACCCGGGTGACGATAGATGTTCAGGCTATAACGCACCTCATTTCATTCCTCAAGACCAACACGCAGCAGGATGTTATCGGGACCCTCTATTCGAGGTTGGTGCCCCAAGACGCCAGGCGTACCCTTGGGCAATTCTGGACACCTGCCCCCATTGCCGAATTCATGACCCAGTGGGCAGTGCAGAAGCCGGAGGACCGGGTGCTGGATCCAGCCTTTGGTTCAGGTGTCTTCTTGCTGGCTGCCATGAAGTGTCTGCTCACTCTGGGACAATCGGAGAGCGTTGCATCTCGGCAGGTTGCTGGGGTTGAACTGAGTCCACTTGCCTTTTTGATGGGCACGGCAAATGTGCTATTACACTATCCTCAGGCACGGCTATCTTTGCACCTGGGCGACTTTGTGGTGCCTCAGCGGGAGCCACTAGAGATCTTGCGGGAACCCCCTGCTGTCTACAATGTTGAGGCTGTACAACTGGTTCTGCCCGGGTTGGAGCCAACCGCCCCTACAGCATTTCCAGAGTGCTTTGATGCTATCGTATGCAACCCACCCTATACGCGGCATCATCACCTGCCCGAAGCGTATAAGGCGACCTGGGCAGCCCAGATGGAGCAGGAGTTCGGCCTGCGCCTCAGCCGCTTTTCCAGCCTGTTTGCCTACTTCTTCGTACAGGCGACTCGCATGTTGAAGCGAACCGGGAGGATGGCTTTCATCACACCAGCCGTCGTGTTTGAGGCGTCTTACAGCCACCGAGTTAAAGAATTCATCCTTCGCCATCTGCGTTTGCGGGCTATCATCACCTTCCACGAAGCGCTGTCGGTCTTCGAAGGTGTGGACACGGCTGCCTGTATCACGCTGCTAGAAGGACCGGAAGCACCGCCAGTAAAGCAGGTCATTCACGTTGAAGTGAACGAGTGGTTGGGGGTTAAAGAACTATTAGAGGCCATCAACCAAGGCAATGCAGCAAGATACCCATGGGGCAAGATATCTCCTATGCCACCTCAAGAATTACAGCCACGCCGCAAATGGACCATCATCCCGCAGGAAAGCGATCGCTTTGACAACAAGAGCTTTGTTCCGTTAGTCCAAATCGCACGTGTGGTTCGGGGCATTGCTACAGGTGCCAACAACTTTTTCGTGCTTTCAGATGCCGAAGTCAAAGAGTGGGGCTTGAATCCCCGTTACCTGCGTCCCGTGCTTACTAAGAACCGGGAGGCATCAGGTTATGTGTTTGATCAGGACGACTTTGAGCGACTGGGGTGCGAGGGCAAGAAGCGCTGGCTGCTATACCTAACCGGCCCAGTGCAGCCAGGAACACCCGAGGAACACTACATTCATCACGGAGAAGCAATAGGGCTTCACACCCGTAGCCTCGTTCGAACACGATCGCATTGGTATGAAATGGAGCAGCGTGAACCAGCACCGATTTATTTTACCTACCTCAGTCGCAAGAAATCCCGATTTATCTATAACCGTGCCGGTGTTCTGGCCCTCAATGTGTTCCTGTGCGTCTATCCAGAGCCAGCAATTGCCCGGAGTGAGACTGCGTTGAAAGCTTTGTTGGCTGTGCTCAATTCAGCGTTTTCTAAAGAGGCGCTTCGGCACGTAGGTCGTAGCTATGGTGGGGACACCATCAAGTTAGAACCGAGAGAACTGGACTGGCTCCCTGTGCTTAATCCGGTAACACTAGGTGAAACCGAATGTGAGTACCTTGCCCTTCTCTTTGAGAGGCTTTGCGCGACCACTTCAGATGATGATGAACAGGCAATCCGCCGAGCCATAGACGAAATGGTGGAGACAATTTCTCGATATGATTTGGTCGATATGATTTGGAATGTCGCCGCTTCGGATAATACCCGCCTAGCGACCACCCGCCGCGCCAGCTCTGATCTTTCATCTTGTCCCGATCGTTGTCCTACTCCTGACCATAGGCGGCGGGCGGCGCAAGGCCCTGGCGTTTGGTGCTTGAGATGAATGAGGCATTAAGCTACGATGTTGTAGTGGTCGGGGCAGGCCCGGCGGGCAGTTCCTCCGCCCTGGCTGCAGCAGAGGCCGGAGTGCGGGTGCTCCTTCTGGACAAGAGACGGGAGGTGGGCGTACCCGTTCAGTGCGCCGAATACGTGCCCCGGCAACTGGCGGCCCACGTCCCCTGGTCGCACCGTTGCGTGGCCCAGCCCATCACCCTCATGCGTACTTACCTGCCAGACGGCCAGAGCGTGGAGACGCCCGCCTTGGGCTACGTCATAGACCGCGCCCTCTTCGACAAGACCCTGGCTGTGGCTGCCTGCCGGGCCGGCGCCGACCTCTTGCTGGGGGCCAGGGCCACGGAACGCACCGACCGGGGGCTCCTCATCCGACAGGGAACCAGGGAATTTGAGATCGAAGTCAAGGTCATCGTCGGGGCCGATGGACCCCGCTCAACCGTGGGGCGCTGGATAGGGCAAGCCAACCATGAACTGGTGGTCGCCGCCCAGTGCCAGGTGGTGCTGGCACAACCGCTGGAAGCCACCCAGGTCTACTTCGACCCTCGCTACCCTGGCGGCTATGGCTGGCTTTTCCCCAAGGGCGAGGTGGCCAACGTGGGAGTAGGGGTGGGCCTCCAGTTCAAGCGCGACCTCAAGGAGGCGTTGGGACATCTTCTGGACAGGCTACAAATCAACCCCCGAACGGCTATCGGCTACACCGGCGGGTTGATCCCCTGCGGCGGGCCACCAGAACGTACCTGGGAGGGGAATGTCATCTTAGCAGGCGACGCCGCCGGCCAGACCCACCCTATCACCGGGGCTGGCGTCGCCCACGCCTGCCTGTGCGGACAGTTGGCGGGCAAAGCAGCAGCCAGGGCCGCCCAGTATGGTGACCTCAGCCTACTGGGAGAATACGAGCAGGAATGGCGCGATTTTCTGGGGGGCATCCTGGCCCACGCTCTGGCCAGGCGACAGGACCTGGACAGAAGCTGGAAAGATGACCCCGTAGCCCTGGCCCAGGCCCTGCGCGAGAACTGGGTAGCCTTCCCGGCCTATGGACGACATAGGAGAGCAGATGATTTGGAATGAGTGTGGTTAGAACAACTTTGGAGTCGAGGCTTTAGCCGGTTTTTTCCCCGCCTGAAGGCTCCACTCCCCAACCCATTTTAGCCACACCCATCTGAAATTCTTGGAGGAGTCGAAACAACATGGAAAGTCCCGAATACGTCCAGACCAGCCTGGCAGCAGCCATCACCCTGGGTTTCGTGCCGGGGCGCTTCTACCGCGAGGCCAGGCTCACCGGACTCAACCTCCTTCTCACCTATGAGGACGGCTGTCTCGGGCGTTGCAGCTACTGTGGCCTGAACCGGGGACGGGAGGTGCCTTCCGGTGAGAGACGTACCTTTATCCGCGTCAAGTGGCCCACCTACCCCCTGAAGGAAATCATAGCCCGCACCAAGACCGTGGATGACGGACAACTGAAGCGGGTCTGCGTCTCCATGATCACCCACCGGCGGGCCTTCGCCGATATGAATGATGTGATCGCTCGTTTTCACCAGGAGACCGAGCTGCTCATCAGCGCCCTCATTTCACCAACGATGTTTCGCCATCCCGGCCAGATGCTGGCCGAGACCAAGGCGGCTGGAGCCGACATGGTCGGAATAGCCATAGACGCCGCCACCCCAGAGCTGTTCGACCGTCACCGCCGCCGCGGTGTGGGCGGCCCCCATCGCTGGGAGCACTACTGGGAGACAGTGGAGGCGGCGGTAGAGGTCTTTGGCCCGTACAAGGTCGGCATCCATCTCATCGTCGGCCTGGGCGAGACGGAACGGGAGATAATCGAAACCATCCAGCGGGCCCATGACCTGGGGGCGTCCACCCACCTTTTCAGCTTCTTCCCCGAAGGGGGCACTCTCCTGGATGTCTGGCCCCAGCCTTCTTATGGCCAATACCGCCGTGTCCAGTTGGCCCGTTACATCATCAACGAGGGCTACGGGCGGGCCGAGGCTATGGCTTTCAATACCGCCGGCCAGGTGCTGGACTTTGGCCTGGAAACCGAGGGCCTGGTGGCCGAGGGACTGGCTTTCATGACCTCCGGCTGCCCCGGTGAGGACGGGCGCGTGGCCTGTAACCGGCCTTTCGGCAACGAGCGCCCCTCCCAACCTATCCGCAATTACCCCTTCCCCCCTGAACCGGAGGACATTGAACTGATCAGGAGACAACTCTGGGAAGGGCTGAGCACTGAACCCTGATGAGAGAGGTCAAACTTCCCGAGATTGAGGCCCTATACAGGCGTCCGCTGGAGAAGCTGGTAGCCGAGGCCTGGGCAGTTCGTCAGGCCAATTTCCTGCCCCTTCTCAAGCTGGCCGCACCAGGGGCCAAACACTACGAGGTGAATGGCTTCCGCAACTCGCCCCACAGGTTCGTGGATGTAAGCCTCACCGGCCGGGTCTGTGCGCTGCAATGCGAACATTGCCGGGGACGACTGTTGGAGACGATGCGCCCGGCCACCACCCCGGCAGCCCTGCGGGCCCTGGCCGACGAGTTGACCTCCAAAGGCTGCCAGGGGGTGCTCCTCAGCGGCGGGTCCGACAGCGAGGGTCGGGTGCCTTTGCAGGGCTATCTGGAAGCCATCGCCTACCTCAAAGAGCGGGGCCTGCAGGTCATCGTCCACAGCGGGCTTCCAGACAAGGCCACAGCCCGGGAGTTGAAAGCGGCTGGCGTGGATCAGGTGCTGTTGGACGTGATCGGCGACAAACAAACCATCCATCAGGTGTACCATTTGGATAAGACACCTGAGGACTATGCGGCCGCCCTGGCCCTACTGAAGGAAGCGGGCCTTTCTATCGCCCCGCATATTGTGATTGGCCTGCATTTCGGCCAGATTCGGGGCGAGTTGGAAGCCCTGCGCCAGATCACTGCCGCCGAGGTCGAGGCCGCCGTCCTGGTGGTGCTGAATCCCTTAAGAGGCACCCCTATGGGCGAGTTCCCACCCCCACCGGCCGAGGCGGTGGGTAAGATTGTCGCTTTGGCTCGCCTTCTCAACCCCCGCACACCCCTGGCCCTGGGCTGCGCTCGCCCTACCCTCACCAGGGCAGCCATGGAGCGCCTGGCCATTGCCGCAGGGGTCAACACCCTGGCCTACCCCGGCGAAGAGGCCATCGCCTATGCTCGCTCCCTGGGGCTGGCGGTCGAGTTCGCCGAAGTGTGCTGTAGCCTGCTCTAGTCTCTTGGGGGGTGGGCCCCGAAGCCCTTAACTGAAAGTGGAGGTGAGTCACAGCTAGTCCAGAGGAAAGACACCCGGGCCGACTGTGACGGCTCCCCCAGCTACACCGGGGGCTTACCTGAGAACGATGTCCAACGCGGTTGGGCTACTACCCTGACTTGTAAAGCGATGGAGGTGAGATGATGTCTACAGTGCAAACTGTTTTCCAGACGGTGAATACCCTGAGCGTAGCCGAACTGGAAGCACTTATCCGGCGCATCGTGCGGGAAGAGATTGCCCTGGCGCTCGATGAGCGGGACATCTACCCAGAGCCCACGGTCATCGAGCCGGGGTCGCCGATTTACGAGGACTTGGTTGAGCTTATCAGGTTGAAAGAAGAAGGTAAGCTCCAGCTTCTGGGCTACGAAGAAGTTTTCGGGAGCGATGATGACCTACAAAGCTTACCCCTCTCTTTGAAAAGAATCTGAGGCGTTATCGCAGTATGCGAAAGCATATCCGACGTCATGTCAAGCAGGTATTAGCTGATCCGTATCAGGGCACAGAGCGTTTGGATAAGCAGGCCGGTGGCCTTGACCTGCGCGGCTGCCGCAGCGTGCGCGTCACGCGCAACTTCCGCATCATCTTTGTCATCTGCGAGGAGTGCCGCCGCGTGTCCGAGTGTCGTTTCTGCTTCTGTGAGGGGTTGCCAGATGAGACCGTGGTCTTCCTCACCGTCGGTCCCCACGAGCGGACCTACGCCATGCGCGAGGAAATGATGGAGTACACTGTAGCTCAGGAAAGCGCCCAGGAAAAGACGAAATAAGAGTCTGGAGTGGAGCCTTTAGGCGGGGAAAAACCGGCTAAAGCCTTGACTCCAAGTTTTAGCCCCACCAAGGAAAAGCTAAGGAGAAAGGTTTGATGGAATACAAAAACGTTTTAACCACCTGTATCTATTGCGGTGCAGGCTGTGGGCTCTACCTGCAGGTGCTGGATGGCCGGGTCGTCGGTGTGCTGCCCTGCAAGACCCATCCCATCAGCCAGGGCAAGCTCTGCATCAAAGGCTGGAACGCCCACGCCTTCATCTATCACCAGGACCGTCTGACCAGGCCGCTTATCAGAGAAAACGGCGGGTTCAGAGAAGCCACCTGGGATGAGGCCCTGGACTTGATTGCCAACAGACTGAAAGAGGTCAAGGAGCAACACGGCCCCGATGCCATTGGCTTCCTGGCCTCAGCCAAGTGTACTAATGAGGACAATTATGTCCTGCAAAAGTTTGCCCGCGCCGTGATCGGTACCCACAACGTGGATCACTGCGCCCGCCTCTGACACGCTCCCACCGTGGCCGGTCTGGCCGCAGCGTTTGGCAGTGGAGCCATGACCAACTCCATCCCCGAGCTGGAGGAGGCGGACTGCATTCTGGTCACCGGTTCCAACACCACCGAAGCCCATCCATTGGTAGCCACTCGCATCATGCGGGCTGTGGAGAAAGGGGCCAGGCTCATCATTGTTGACCCGCGAGACATCCAACTGGCCCAATTCGCCACCCTGCACCTGCGCCAGCGGCCGGGCACCGACGTGGCCTGGCTCAACGGCATGATGCACGTCATCCTCAAGGAGGCCCTGGAAGATGAAGAGTTCATCGCCACACGTACCGAGGGTATCGAGGAGCTGAAAGCGACCGTGGCGGAGTACACCCCAGAAAAAGTGGAGGAGATCACCGGCATCCCCGCCGATGACCTCCGGGCTGCCGCCCGGCTGTTTGCCAAGGCGGAAAAAGCGGCGATTGTTTACGCTATGGGCATCACCCAGCACACCACCGGCACCGACAACGTCCTCGCCTGCGCCAACCTGGCCATGCTGACCGGCAACGTGGGCCGGGCCAGCACCGGGGTCAATCCCCTGCGCGGCCAGAACAATGTGCAGGGAGCCTGTGACCTGGGAGCCCTGCCCAATGTCTACCCTGGCTACCAGGCGGTGACCAACGAAGAGATACGCGCCAAATTCGAGAGGGCCTGGGGTAGCGCACCACCTCTCAGGGTCGGTTTGACCGTGACGGAGATGATAGATGCTGCTGAAGAAGGGCAACTCAAAGCCCTGTACGTCATGGCTGAGAACCCTATGCTCAGCGACCCTGACGTCAACCACGTCCGCCGGGCCCTGGAGCACCTGGACTTTCTGGCGGTGCAGGACATCTTCCTCAGCGAGACGGCTGAGTTGGCCCATGTGGTCTTGCCCGGCGTCTCTTTCGCCGAAAAAGACGGCACCTTCACCGCCACCGACCGGCGGATCCAGCGGGTGCGGAAGGCGATAGAACCGATTGGGGAAAGCCGGGCCGATTGGGAGATAGTCTGTGAATTGGCGCGGCGGATGGGGGCCAGGGGCTTCGATTTTGACTCTCCGGCCGAGATCATGGCCGAAGCCGCCTCGCTGACACCCATCTACGGTGGGGTCAGCTATCAGCGGCTGGAGGAGCTAGGCTACCTGCAGTGGCCGGTCCCGACGGCCGACCACCCGGGCACGCCCTATCTGCACAAGGACAAGTTCTCACGCGGATTGGGCCGCTTTACGCCGATAGAGTTCAAAGAGGCGAAGGAGCTGCCTGATGAGGAATATCCACTGCTTCTGACCACGGGACGCATCATGTTCCACTGGCACACCGGCACCAT
>JBBIJG010000099.1:6581-8077 GCA_037446095.1 Caldilineae bacterium | reverse complement strand
CCCATGTTCATCCTCATCAGCGTCTGGGGTTGGCCGGTGACGCGCAAGTACGCGGCCATGAAGCTGACTCTCTATTTGCTGGTGGGCAGCATCATCGCCCTGGTCGGCGCCCTAGCTATCTACTTCAAGAGCGGGCTGCACACCTTTGACCTGCTGGAGCTGGCCCAGGTGGACTTTCCGGTGGATTTCCAAAAGACCTTCTTTTTGCCCATTTTTGTCGGATTTGGGGTGCTGGCTGGCCTGTGGCCCTTCCACACCTGGTCGCCCGACGGCCACGTGGCCGCGCCGACGGCGGCCAGCATGTTGCACGCCGGGGTCCTGATGAAGCTGGGCGCTTACAGCGGCCTGCGGGTGGCCATCATGCTGCTGCCTGAGGGAGCCAAATTCTGGCTGCCCTGGATCGTCATCCTGACCGTGGTCAATGTGGTCTACGGAGCGACGGTGGCCATGGCCCAGCAGGACTTTAAGTACGTCATCGGCTATTCCAGTGTGAGCCACATGGGGCTGGTGACTATGGGCTGGGCGACCATGAACGTGATGGGCATGAACGGGGCTACCTTGCAGATGTTCTCCCACGGCATCATGACAGCCCTCTTCTTTGCCGTAGTCGGCTGCGTCTACGACCGCGCCCACACCCGCCACATCCCCGACCTGGGCGGCTTTGTGCAGAAGATGCCTGTAGTAGCCATCGCCTTCATCATCGGCGGTCTGGTGTCTATGGGTATGCCGGGGCTTTCAGGGTTTGTGGCCGAATTGCAGATTTTCATGGGCGTCTGGCAGAAATACCCTGTGGTAGCAGCTATCTCTGCTCTGGGCATCGTCATCACCGCAGCCTACATCCTGCGGGTCGTGCAGCACGTCTTCTTTGGCCCCCTCAAGCCCGAGTTTGAACATGTGGGGGATGTCACCATCCTGGATAAAGTCGCCCTCCTCATCCTGTGTGCCATTCTGATCTTCGTCGGCCTTTATCCGTCCATCATGATGGATCTCATCAACACCGGCGTGGTGCCTATCGTCGCCAGATTGGGAGGTTAGCCTTGGAATTCTCAGCATTGTTGCCCGAGATCGCATTACTTTGTTTGGCCTTTCTGGTTTTTGGCCTGGATTTGTTCAGCGGGGGTGACAAGAGGAGATGGCTGGGCTGGTTGGCTGCCATCGGCCTGGTTGTCATCTTTGTCCTCAATGTATTCTGGTCATGGACAGGGGGCGAATTGGTCTTCAGCGGGATGCTCAAGTCTGACTTGCTGGCTTTGCTCTTCAAGGAGACTTTTATCGTCGCTGCCATCTTGACCGTGCTGATTTCGGTGGACTATCAGCCCCTAAAGTCGCACGGCGAATATTATGGCCTGGTCATCCTGACCACTCTGGGCATGAGCCTGATGGCCACCGCCGCTGACCTGATCATGCTCTATGTGGCTCTGGAGTTGACCAGCATCACCCTTTACATCCTGGCTGGCTATCTGCGAGATGTGCCCAAGTCCAGTGAGGCCGGCATC
>JBBIJG010000099.1:0-6571 GCA_037446095.1 Caldilineae bacterium | reverse complement strand
TTCCTGTTTGGTGCTTTTTCCTCGGCTTTGATGCTCTACGGGATGAGCCTAGTCTACGGCTTGACCGGGGAGACGGGGCTGAAGGAAGTGGCCGCCGCTCTGGCCGCCTCGAGCTTCCAACTGCCGGCCATTTTGGGCGCGCTGCTTATCCTGGCGGGCTTTGCTTTCAAGATCGCCGCCGTCCCCTTCCACATGTGGTCGCCCGATGTCTACGAAGGCGCCCCCACGCCGGTGACCGCCTTTGTCTCCGTGGCTTCTAAAGCGGCCGGCTTTGCCGTCCTGATGCGCGTCTTCATCGGCGCCTTCGATTTCATCCGGCCCGAGTGGGTGGCGGTAGTCGGCGCGCTGTCGGTGGTGACCATGACCCTGGGCAACGTGGTGGCCATCCCCCAGACCAACATCAAGCGCATGTTGGCCTATTCCAGCATCGCCCAGGCGGGCTATGTGCTCATCGGCGTGGTCAGTGTGTCGGCCTTTGGTGTGGCCTCCACTGTCTTTTACCTGATTGTGTACACCCTCACCAACATCTGCGCCTTTGCCGTGGTGATCCTTATCTCCAACGTCACAGGCAGCGACGAGATCGCCGATTTCGCCGGCCTGAGCCGGCGGTCCCCGGCCCTGGCTCTGGTCATGTTGATCGCTCTCCTGTCCCTGGGTGGGATTCCGCCGGTGGCCGGGTTCTTTGGCAAGCTATACATCTTTGCCGCGGCTATTGAACAGGGGCTGGTCTGGCTGGTGGTAATCGGTGTCTTGAACGCCATCATCTCCCTCTACTACTATCTGATCGTGGCCCGGGTGATGTATCTGGACGAGCCGCCGTCCGAAGAACCGGTGCCTGTGCCGGCCCTTTCTACCGTCGTGTTGCTGGTGACGGGCCTGGGCGTGACTTTGTTAGGGTTCGCCTCTGCGCCGTTCCTGTATTGGGCCACGCGGGCGGCCGAGACTTTCCTGGCGAGCCTTTGACCTTTGACAGGGGCTTGTCTTTGCAGTATAATGTCAGTTAGGCGCGAGCATACCGGGAGCACACAAGCTCCTAGTCTTCAAACACAAGGCAGAGCAATTGGGGCCATCGCTACACACTTTTTACGTCACAACTCCACACGAGCGTCCAGATTCTCGGCTAGTGCGAGCGTTTTTGTGGGGCGATGAGCGAGATGTAGATAGTAACGGCAACGCTGCTAGCCCCGCTAGCCGGACATGGACTGAACTCTACTTGCTCCATGGCGAACCGTTGCCTCGCCCCGATCCGACGAGGAGTGACCCTGACGCGGATATAGAAGAACCGATCCATGTAGGCGTTTTGGATGTACTATGAGTCGGAAGCCAACTGATTGGAGAGATGGTATTTGGGCCCTGGCCTTGGCCACTCAGGTAGGAGGAGCGATCGCCCTCCCGGTGTTGCTGGGCCTGGCCGTGGGCTGGTGGATTGATAACCGGCTGCATACCCTGCCCTGGGTCACGTTGTTGCTGACTTTTGTCGGGATGGTCCTGGGACCTATCATCGCTTATCGTTGGGTCACCCAGGCCGTAAAACAGCACATGAAGAACAAGGAGGACCACAGTGCCTAAAACCGCTTCTGGCAAGATCGGGTGCATCGTTCTGATTGTACTGATTCTGGCTCTGTGTCTGGCGGGCTTTTCCATTGAGAACCTGGTGAAACTAGTGGCCCCGGAATTTCACAAGCAGATGCCAGAAATCAGTATGGCTGCTGAGAGGCTTCCTCTCCCCTTTGAATTGCCTCTCCTCGGCCATGAGATCCCCAACACCCTTCCCGCCACCTGGCTGACGATGGCTCTGCTTATCCTCGTCTCCTTCTTTGCCTTCCGGAAGCCGAAACTGGTCCCCAGTGGGCTGCAAAATGTCGTCGAGATGCCGGTGGAATTTTTCTACAATTTCGTCGAGGGGGTGGCCGGGGAGAAGGCGCGACGCTTCTTCCCCCTTGTGGCCACTTTCTTCTTCTTCATTCTCATTTCCAATTGGATGGGTCTCCTGCCGGGTTTTGGCAGCATTGGCCTGGTGGAACACCATCATGATAAGGAAATCCTGGTGCCCTTCTTCCGTTCGGCTAATGCTGATCTCAGCACGACCATTGCCCTGGCAATCCTATCTGTAGGGGCCACTCAGTATTTCGGCCTGACGACTCTGGGGTTACCTTATCTGGGAAAGTTTTTCAACTTTCGCCGGGTGGTCAATTACTTTCGGGGAGTGGGCCATCGTTCTGCTTTCGACCTGTTGACGGGGCTCATTGAGATCCCGGTGGGCATCCTGGAGTTGATCAGCGAGTTCATCAAGATCATGTCTTTCTCCTTCCGTCTTTTTGGCAATATCTTTGCGGGAGAGGTGTTGCTCATTGTCATGGGCTTCCTCGTGGCCTTCATCGCTCCCTTGCCCTTCATGCTTCTGGAGATTTTTGTCGGCTTGATTCAGGCTCTCATTTTCTCTATGCTGAGCCTGGTTTTCTTCATGATGGCCACCGTACACCACGGTGAAGAAGCGCACTAGTTTATTTTGACATAAAGGAGGATTCTCATGCCTGAGACTTACGAAAGTGCAACGCAAATCGCTGCCGCCCTGGCCATTGGCATCGGGGCTATAGGTCCCGGCCTGGCCATCGGTATCATGGCCGCCAAGGCCATGGAAGCTATCGGTCGCAATCCCGAAGCCAGCGGCAACATCCTGACCAACATGATTTTGGCCATTGCCTTCGCCGAAGCTATCGCCATTTATGCCTTGGTGGTGGCTCTGGCCATCAAGTTCGTGCCTGTGGCCCCTATCGGCTGAAAGGAGTTGACCCTTGGAAGCATTGGAGAAACTGGGCATCAACCCCGTTTTCCTGCTCTCCCAGCTCATCAACATCTCCGTCCTGGCCCTTGCCCTCTATTTTCTGCTCTGGAAGCGGGCGCTGAAGGTGTTTGACGAGCGCAAGCAGCGCATCGCTCAGGGTCTGGAAGATGCGGAGCAGGCCCGCCGGGATAGGGAGCGGGCTCAGGCTGAATACGAGGAGCGCATCCAGCAGGCCGAGCGAGAGCGGAGGGAGATTCTGGCTAGGGCGGCGGAGGAGGGTGAACGGGCCAAGGCTGAAGTGCTGGCTCAGGCGAGAGCCCAGGCCGAGCGGATCGTTGCCGAGGGGAAGGAAGCCGTTGAACGGGAACGCCGGCAGATGCTGGCCGATTTGCGAGGGCAAATAGCGGCCCTATCCATTGCCGCGGCTAACAAGCTTATCGGCGAGGCCCTGGACGAGCAGCGGCAACGCCGCCTGATTGACGAGTTCTTCAGCGGGATCAAAGCCGGCCGGGTGGTGGTGCTGGAGGAGCAAGAACTCGAGCAGGTGAAAGCGGGCGAAGTCACGGCTGTGGTCACCAGTGCTCTCCCCTTGACTGCGGAGGAGCAGAAGGCAGTAAGCAGTAGTCTGGCCGAGCAATTGGGCCAGGTGCCGAGGATAGAGTTCAAAGTAGATCCGGCCATCCTCGGTGGGCTGGTCATCCGAGTCGGCGACAAGGTCGTTGACGGCAGCGTGGGCGGCCGGCTGGAAGCTTTGCGCGAGAGTCTGGTCTAGCCAGGCCCGAGGCGACACACCTGGATTAAAACGTCAAGGAATCTCCTTGACGTTTTTCTATTATGCGTTATAATTGGCGTTGAGGGCTTGTGAAAGGGAGGCGGCGATGATGAACACCCTTCCTGATGCATACCGAAACCTGCCGGATGACGAGATATTTGCCCGCCTCAGGGCGGCCAGGGAAAGGCTGGGCCCAGAGGTCGTCATCCTGGGCCACCACTACCAGCGGGACGAGGTCATCCAGTTCGCCGATTACCGGGGCGACTCGCTGGAACTTTCGCGCATCGCCGCCACTCAGGCCACCGCAGCCCGTTACATCGTCTTCTGCGGGGTGGATTTCATGGCCGAGACGGCGGCCATGCTTTGCGGCTCCTCCCAGACCGTGCTCATGCCTGCGCTGGAGGCTCCCTGCCCTATGGCTGCTATGGCGGACACCGCCGACGCCCAGGTAGCCTGGGACGCGTTGACCACTCTGTGGGGCGATGACGTGGTCCCTATCACCTACCAGAACTCTTACGCCGGGCTCAAAGCCTTCTGCGGGCAACGGGGTGGTGCCGTCTGCACCTCGGCCAATGCCCAGGCCGTCTTCCGTTGGGCCCTCTCTCAGAAGGGACACATCCTCTTCTTCCCCGACGAGCACCTGGGCCGCAACACCGCCCTGGCTTTGGGCATCCCTTTGGAAGAAATCGCCGTGTGGGACCCGGATAAGCCGGAGGGCAGGGACGCTTTCCAAAGGGCCAGAGTGGTCATCTGGAAAGGCTACTGCCATGTGCACACCTGTTTCGCGGCCGCACACGTCCGGGCCGTCCGAGAGAAATACGGCGACATCACCGTCGTCGTCCATCCAGAGTGTCCGATGGAGGTGGTACAGGCCGCCGACCTCAACGGCTCGACCTCGTTCATCCTGCGCACGGTGCGGGATGCTCCGGCAGGGAGCCGGTTTGCCGTCGGCACTGAGATCAACATGGTGGCCCGCCTGGCCCGAGACTACTCCAACAAACTGGTGGTGCCCCTGGCCCGTTCCCTGTGTGGAGCCATGTACCGCACCAGTCCCAACCACCTGCTCTATGTCCTGGAGAGCCTGCTACAAGGTGAAGTTGTTGGGATAGTGACCGTGCCAGAGGAAACCGCCCGTTGGGCCAACGTGGCCCTGGAGCGAATGCTGGCCCTTAAAGGATAGAAGGCGGGGAGAGGCCCGGTGGTGAGCGTATCGTCCGAACAAATGTATGC
Source organism: Caldilineae bacterium (assembly GCA_037446095.1). GTDB lineage: Bacteria > Chloroflexota > Anaerolineae > E26-bin7 > E26-bin7 > E26-bin7. Next base: position 1,784 of record JBBIJG010000099.1, on the reverse strand, counting down.
CGACATTCTCATTATCGGCAGCGGTATCGCCGGGGGTACGGCAGCGCTCCGCCTGGCCGAAAATAACGACTTGCACGTGGTTATCATCACCCAGGCGCCTGATCCCCGCGAGTCCAGTACTTACTATGCCCAGGGAGGTATTATCGGGCGTGGGCCGGCCGATTCGGCTGAACTCCTGGCGGAGGACTTGGAACGGGCCGGCGCTCATACCAACAACCCGACCGCAGTGAAAATCATCGCCGAAGAAGGTCCCCGGCTGATGCGCCAACTCCTGCTGGATCAATTGGAGGTGCCTTTCGACCGGACCCCCACAGAAGGCTTAGAGTATATCCGGGAAGCGGCCCATTCCACCGATCGCATTTTGCATGTCGAGGATGCTACCGGCCGGGCCATCGAAGAGAAATTGGTCGAGGCTCTCAGCGCTCGGTCTAACATTACGCTGCTGGCCAGGCACACGGCTGTGGATTTGCTCACTCCGGCTCATCATTCCCGTAACCCGCTGGATGTCTATCCGCCTCTGTCGTGTGTAGGAGCCTATGTCTTCGATCAACAGCAGAGGAAGGTGAAAACTATTCTGGCCAAAAAGACCATCCTGGCCACAGGAGGACTGGGGCAGATTTATCTGCACACCACCAATCCGCCCGTCGCCCGGGGAGACGGGTTGGCCATGGCCTATCGTGCCGGAGCGCGTGTCATCAACGCCGAATACGTGCAATTTCATCCCACGGCCTTCTACCGACATGGACTGGCTCGTTTCCTGGTCTCAGAGGCGGTGCGGGGCGCAGGAGCCCGCCTGGTCAACGCTCACGGCGAGCCTTTCATGCAGAAATATGACCCCCAGTGGAAGGACCTGGCCCCTCGCGATGTCGTAGCCCGCAGCATCTACCAGGAAATGCTGACCACTGGAGCCAGGTGCGTCTACCTCGATCTCAAGTCCTACATTCCCAGGGACAAAATTTTGGAACACTTTCCCAATATTTATGAAAAATGCCTTTCCTACGATGTGGACATCACCACCGATCTGGTGCCTGTAGTGCCTGCGGCCCACTATTTCTGTGGCGGGGTGTGGGTGGATGAATGGGGACGCACTAACCTGAAGAATCTCTACGCCGCTGGTGAAGTGTCCTGTACGGGGGTGCACGGCGCCAACCGTTTGGGCAGTGCCTCCCTGCTGGAGGGCCTGGTCTGGGGGTGGCGGGCGGCTGAGGATGCTTTGCGTACCATTGACGAGCCCCTGAGTGTTGATCCGACTGACATTCCACCCTGGTATGATGAGGGCCTCACGGAAATGGCCGATCCGGCTCTCATCAATCAGGACACGGCTCACATCAAATACGTGATGTGGAACTACGTGGGCCTGATGCGCAGCACCCGCCGCCTGGAACGGGCCATTGATGACCTGCAACATCTGAAAGCTGAGATTGACAAATTCTACCGCGCAACGAAATTGAGCGACGAGCTGATCGGCCTGCGCAACAGCGTGCAAGCGGCTCTGATTGTGGCTCATGCCGCCTGGGAGAACAAAGTGAGCCGGGGTTGCCATTACCGGGAGGATTGAAAAAATGAAAGGGATTCCCACCGAAAGAGTCCAGACCATCGTCAGAAGAGTCTTTCCGGCGGCTGAGATCCAATCTTACCAATTAAGGTCGAGCCTGACCAACCTCATTTATGAGCTGCATCTTTCCAACCCTCAGATGAGTCTGACTCTCAAGGTCTACTTGCGGCCAACGGAGAAGCGTGAGCCCTGGAGAGAGACTTACATCCTCAAACGGGTGGCAGAGGAA
>JBBIJG010000098.1:0-8084 GCA_037446095.1 Caldilineae bacterium | reverse complement strand
GGATCACCACCAATCCCACCGGCAACGAGATGCGGGCCCCGTATACCACCCGGCTGAACACATCCCGACCCAGTTCATCGGTGCCGAAAGGGTGTCGGACGGAGGGGGGGCTCAGGCGGTCCTCAATGCTCTGGCTCAGGGCATCGTAGGGAGCGATGAGCGGGGCAGCGATGGCTATCACGGTCCAGATGAGAATGACGACCGCGCCAGCCATGGCCATTCGGTTGCGGACCAGAATGCGCAGGCTGCGCGCCCACGGGGATTCGGAGGGAGTTGGCCTGGATGCGAGAGTCTGAGCCATAGCTATGCCTCCCGAATGCGAGGGTCAATGACGCCGTACAAGATGTCTACCAGCAGGTTGATAAAGATGTAAATCACAGCGATGAGCAAGGTAGTGCCCAGAACAGCCGGATAATCCAGATTCGCTGCTGATTCTACTGCATAGCGTCCGATCCCTGGCCAGGCGAAGATGGTTTCGGTCATGATAGCGCCCGTCATAAGTCCGGCGAAAGCCAGGCCCAGCACGGTGAGCGTGGGGATGAACGCATTGCGTAGCGCATGTCGGAGAAGCACGACCCGCTCGTGCAGACCTTTGGCCCGGGCGGTGCGGATGTAATCCATGCGCAGCACCTCCAGCAGAGACGAGCGGGTAATCCGGCAGATCAGCGCCAAGGTGAACCAGCCCAGGATGACCGAGGGTAGGATCAGGTGGTGCAACGCATCGGCGAAAGCGTTCATGTCGCCGACCAGCAGGGTATCTACCAGGCACAGGCCGGTGATAGGGGGTGGCATGGTCATGCGGGCATCCACGCGACCTGGTCCAGGCAGAAGTTGAGCCTTGAAATAGAACACAAACAGGGCCATCAGTCCTGACCAGAACGGTGGCATGGAAGCTCCCAGGAGGGAAATGAAGCGGGCCAGGTGATCTACCCAACTTCCCGCCTTGATGGCGGCCATGATGCCCAGGGGCAGCCCCAGAGCCAGGGCAAAGAGTAACGAGGCCAGCCCCAATTCCACCGTGGCCGGCAGGTATTGCGCCAGGTCCTGAGCCACCGGGCGCTTGGTCTTGAAGGAGACACCCAAGTCGCCGTGGGCCAGATTCCAAAGGTAATACAAATATTGTTCGGGGAGAGACCTGTCCAGGCCCCATTTCCGGATAGCCGCCTGGACAATGTCGGGTTGGTCCAGCGCCTTTTCGCTGACAATCACCGCCAGCGGGTCGGCAGGCACCAGATGGGAGACCGCAAAGGTCAGAAGGGTGATCCCAATCAGCATAGGGATGACCAGCAGCAGGCGACGGATGATGTGAACGGACAGGCCCATAGAGTCTCCTGGCCCTCACCCCCCTTCCCCACCCCAACCCTTCCCCTTCCCCTCAATTGGGGGGAAGGGGAGGGGTTAGGGGGTCGGGGTGAGGTTCACTTGCTCAAGTCAAAGAAGTTGACGAATTGCACCGGATGATAGGCAAAACCCTTCACCGCCTTGTTCATGACGATAATCCGCTGGCTTTGGTAGAGCATCGTGAAGGGCATATCATCCATCAACACCTTCTGCAACTCTTTGATGGCCTGCTCTCGCTTGGCAGGATCCAATTCGGTGCCCACGATCTTGGCGTACTTCTCTGCTTCGGGGTTGTTGTACCACATTCGCTTGGCGATACCCCGATCATGATAGGAGAAGTAGTCCGTCCACATTGTAGGGTCCAGATAGTCAGGGGTCCAACCGCCGAAACAGAAGGGCAGTTTCTGGGCGCGCATCTCGCTCAGATAAACGCTCTGCTCCATAGGTTTGAGGTTGACGGTGATGCCCACCTCGGCCAGATCGCTTTTGAGTTTGGCGGCGATGGTTTCGCGGGTAGGGTTCGAGCCATAGGCGAGGTCCACGGTGAAGCCGTTCTCGTAACCGGCTTCCTTGAGCAGCGCCCTGGCTTTTTCCAGGTCCCGGCCTTGGGTCATGGCCGGATCCACTCCCAGGATGCCCAAGGGGATAATGCTGGGAGCGCGGCTGCCATAGCCTCGCAGCAGGGCCTGGATCAGCCCCTCATAGTCCACGCTGAGCGCGATGGCCTGTCGCACCCGTTTGTCGGCCAGGGGCTTTGACAGTTCCGGGTTGGAGGTCATGGCCAGGTAGTTCTGATCCAGGCTCTGGCCGATGACCACGTTCAGATTGGGGTCAGCCTTGGCCTGCTCCGCCAGGTCAGGGTCCAGGTTGTCGTGCAGGTCGGCATCACCGCGCTGGAGCATCTGCAAGACGGTGGTGGGGTCGGCCACGTGCTTGATGACGACCCGGCCCAATTTGGGCGCGCCGCGCCAATAGTTAGGGTTGGCTTCCAGGACAATCTCGGCTTTGGGCGTCCAACTAACCTGGATAAACGGGCCGCTGCCGGCCGAGTGCTGGTCCAGCCAGTCCTTGGCCTTATCGGTCTGGTCGGCGTCAGCCGCGTCGGTGCCGCCGTGCTCTTTGACGACCTGGCTATCCACGATACTCATGGCCGGTGCGGCGCAGATACTGAGGAAAGCAGGAGAGGGCTCAGTCAGAGTGACCTTGACGGTAGCATCATCTACCACCTGGACCTCGGAGATGATGTCGGCGTAAAAAGCCGGGTTGTCCTTGATGTTCTTCAGGCGCATCCAGGAGAAGCGGACGTCTTCGGCCGTCACCGGGTTGCCTGAAGCAAACTTGACTCCGGGATGCAAGTGGAAAGTGTAGGTCAGGCCGTCGGGCGAGACCTCCCAGCTATCGGCCAGGCGTGGAGCTACCTTGGTCAGGTCGCTGGGTTTAAATTCGACGAGGGTATCGTAGGTTGAGGCGTGGATCATCAGGTTGGTGGTTTCGTAGGCGTGGTGGGGGTCCAGCGTCACCACGTCATCTATGTTGGCGACCATGACTAATGTGGGGGGCGGGGCAGGCGTCGCCGTTGGGGCAGCAGCCTGAGGGCCGCACCCGACCAGGTACAGGCCGAGCACGGCGGCAACGAGTAGGGACAAAGCCAGTTGGAATGTTTTCATTTTTCCTCCTCAATTGGTTTTTGAGCCTGGGAAGCCCAGGCCATGGTAGGTTTCCAGGGTTAGATTATACCCGATGTTAACTACCCTGTCAACATCCGGTGAGGTAGGGCCTGCACAACAGGTTAGAGGACGGGGAGAGTATGGCTATTGTACTGGCATGGAGTTGCCCTGGGTTACGATGCATACCCCCTCCTGTTTACCAACGGTCCCCCTCTGGGGAGCTACGGACTTATTCTAACACCTCCACTGCGCCCAGCAGGATGTGGTCTCCCTCTACATCAGGCTCTTCACGTACCTCTAGTCGCTGCCCCGTCTCCAACTGGTACATACCAATCTCGAGCTGATATTCACCCGGCGGAAGATCAGAGTTAAGGGGGATAATGTAGCGATCCTGGATGATCTCCCCCACCTCCCAGGCCGATGTGGGCAAGAGGCCGTTGACGGGGGGATTGTCTTTCTGGGCGCGTAATCGCCCTTCTGAGTCTAGCAGGTGAGTTAAGACAGTGTAATCTTCGCCTACCGTGTCCAGGGCCTGCCAGTAGAGAGTGAGGTATATTTGCCCTCCTGGTTCATAGGAAGGGTCGCGGAGGTCATAGCCTAGAAAGCGTATCCGTTGTCCCAGAGTCGCCTGCCGGGGATGTTGAATAGGCGGTGGAGAAGTATACTTCCAGAGGTAATAGATCTGTGCTTCCTCGTCGTAGGATTTCACCAGCCGGTAGTGTTCCCTGACCCAATCCAGATAGCGGGGCACCAGGGCAAACCGGCCGCTCAGGGAGGCCACAGCCTGCGGTTGATACTCTTCTGTCAAGGCAATGAGTTGTCTGTCCGTTAGCAGAGCGGAAGTGATCCTTACCATAGAAGTTTCGGTCAGAGGTGGAGGGACATTTCTGTCAGCCCAGAAGGCCACAGCCTGATCATCGGTGATCACCCAGTCGTCAGGCCAGGTCATGTCAGAGATGAAACGGGCTGCATCTGTCTGGAGGGTGGTACCAGGAGCCTCTAATACCGTTCTGTGGTCTTGGAGTGTCGCCGGCAGGGTTAAAACATAACCTGCCACTATTCCCAGGTCAATGAGCAAGAGCCCGCACCTTCGCCAAGCCATGGGCTTCCATGGACGACGCAGACGTTCAGCCAGATCACCTATCACACACCCTCCCAATATAGCCATCGGGAAAAGCAAATAGCTCATGTGATGGAAGAAGAGGGGCGAGTAAAATGTCAGGGCCAGCAATATGGCTAAGGCCCAGACGAGGACAATTGCAGCCTGGGGTGAGCGCCGGGCTAGAAGCAAAAGTGTGCCCCAGATAGCCAGGATGGACAGGCCAGCGTTATCCATCAGATACTGCCCAATCCACCGGGCATTGGCTGAAACATCAAGGGGGAAAGCCCGGGCAGCCTGCCAGCGTAGAACAATCAGTTGCTCATAGGCGGCTTGACGATCCACAATCCAGAGGCAGAGGAGACCAGGCAATATAGCCATAGCCAACACAGTGAGCAAGTCATTGGCAAACGGCCTCCATGAGCTCGGGCGCCCACTGTGCGTGTGGAAGTACAAGACAGCCAGACCAAGGGGCAGGAGAGCAGGTGTAACGGTCAACTTGATGAGACAGCCGAGACCGAAGGTCAGCCCGGCCAGGATCAGCCAGCCTCTGCGTCCGGTGGTCAAATAGCGCAGCGAAGAGAGGATTGCCAGAGCCGCCATGCTGCTGGCCGGGACATCGGCCATGGCTGCTTTGGACAGACGGGCGAACTCAGGAGCCAGGATGAGCAACACAACGGCGGAAAGGCCGGATAGCCATCCACCCAGTTCTCGAGCCGCCAGCGCTACCGCCATAAGCCCGATGACGGCATAGAAAACTGTCACCAGCCGGCAGGCGACGGCGGAGGTGCCTAGCAATCCAAAGCCTAAGGCGAGAGAGTAGACGAAGAGGGGCCCCTGGGTAGCCGAGACTTCTGAATAGGGCTTATAGCCCGACCACACCAGCCGAGCGATCATCAGGTACCCCCCTTCATCGTAACCCCAGCTAAATCCTTTCAGGTGATTTGCCTGCCAAATGGCAAAGACTACCAGCAGGATGCCTAAGGCCCACCGGCTAAGCCCATCTTTTCTCGTGGAGATGTCTACATTCATTGCACCGTTACCTCCTCCAACAAGACCCGATTGTCTACGATCTGTCCTTCCAGGCCGATGATTGGTAGCCGCTGCCCTGTGCCCAATTGATACATGCCAACCTCAATAACGTATTGTCCAGGTGGGGCATCAAATTGTATCGGTATATCGTAATGGTCGGCTATGACTTCACCGGGCAGCCAACCCGTCGTCGGCAGCGACCCGTTGCCAGGCAAGCTGTCACGCTGCCCCCAAATCTTGTCTGTAGCATCGAGCAGGTGGATGAAGACCGTGTACGAGGTGTCCATTTCCGCCAGGGCTTTCCAATACAATGTCAGGGACAACACGCCGCCGGCTTTCAACCTTGTGACGTTGAGATCATAGCCCAATAATTCCACCTGATCGCCCAGGTTAACCTCCAGCGGGTGCTGGATCGGCGGCACCTCAAATGTCCTGGGGCGCCCCTCCACAGTCAACTCAGTCAAAGACAGCAGCCTCACCTCCTCACCGCTTCCGGCATCAGCCCAACCGGCCATCAGCACATACCGACCGGAGGGGACATCGGCTGGGATACGGGCATCCAGTTGCTCGCGCACCACCTCTCCCTGCTCCCAGAGCATCGTCGGATAGGAGCCACCAGCCGGCCGCTCCCGATGCAACGTCCAACCTCTGCCGTCTTCAGCCTGTAGTTGCACCAGGACTGAGTAGTCTTCGTCCAGATCGGTCTCGGCCCGCCAGAACAGAGTCAGGGGTAGAGAGTCCCCCGGCCGGAAGGTTAGCGGGGAAAGATTGTAGCCCAATAGCTCCACCTGACCACCCAGGCTCCTTTGCAGGAGGTTCTGGATTTCCAGGCTCTCAAGCGTTGGCGGAGTGGGCGGCTTGACAACTCGAACCGTCCTTTGAGGTGCCTCCCAGCGACCGAGGACCCTGGTTCCGCCCTCATCCAAAACCAGGTACATGCCGACCTCAAGACGATAATCACCAGGCGGAGTACCGGCCATGGTCGGAATGTTATATTCATCCCTGACAATCATTCCTTCCTTCCAGTGGGAGGTGGGCAGGAAGCCCTGGGCGGGCCAATTATCCGTCTGGCCCCAAAGGTGTCCCGCCTCGTCTTCCAGGCGGACGTAGACGCTATAGTCCTCGTCCATCTCCCTCAGACATTGCCAGTAGGTAATTACCTGGAGCGCATCCCCCGACTCTGTCGGCCCGTGCAGGTCGTAGCCCAGGAACAGGACCTTGCCTCCCAGGTCGGCCTGAGCGGGGTACTGGGGTGTGGGCGTTTCGGAGAGGATGAACTGCGGCCCCCGGTGGATCCAGGCATACTCAATACCCTTGACGCGCACGGTGTGCTCCAGTTCCAGAGAACGAAAGTACGAGACCACGTCTGGATCGGGCACGTTCCGCTGCGCGCCGTTGATGTAGAAAACAATATAGTCAGCCGGCAGCCAGGGCCAGACGTCCGTTGGATACATCCTGGATATGGCCAGTGTCTGGCCCGTGAAATAGGGACCAAAAGAGGCTGGGTATTGAGCCGCCACCTTTAGTTCCGCCGCGTTCTCCTTCCCATTGAGATACCTGGCCGCCTGCTCGAAGGCCTCTCCCCAGCCTATGAGCAGGACTCGAGGAGCCAGGGCAGGACCACCTACCAGGGGGTTGTAGAAGGACAGGAAATACGGGTGTTGGGGCCAGGCAAAGCCGGCCTGGACGATGAGAATTAGCAGCACAAACACCTTCATGGGCTCACCCAGTCTCAGTAAGCCATAGATCGCTCCCGCTGGATTTGCAATCCAGCGGGCAGGCGGCGGATTACAAATCCGCCGCAAGCAAAAATGTGACCTGCCAAGCCTGGCAGAAATTGCTTTTGCCAGTTCGTACAGCCCCAGAGCAGCCAGTATGTCAACCAGGGGGAAGATGGGCAGCAGGAAACGGTCAAACTTGGTGGATCCGAAGCTGAGGAGAAGGATGAAAAGTAAGATGCAGGTCACAAGCATGAGTATGGCCGTGCCCTCTCCCTCCCCCTGGTCCCCTCCCTCTCCCAACCTTGGGAGAGGGAAGGGGTGGGAGGTGGGTGAGGGCAAGCTGAGGCTCTTCCAGATACCGCAAACACTCAATGGGAGGACCATTGCCCCTACCAACGTCAACGGCGTGGTTCTGAAAAGCAATATCACCGGATAGAACAGAAACCCAGGGTCTTTGGTGATCTCGCCCATGAAGAACTGGTTCCAGCCGCCACCGGTGTCTTCTGCCATGTCAGCGACCATCCGCTGGATGGTGCCCAACGGGGCTACCCACATCGCTGGCCAGAGGCAGAGGAAGGTCAGGAGGGCCACCCCGCCCCACAGGGCCAGGTCGGCTACGTGATGCGTGATGCGTGTTCCGTGTTTTATCACGGCCAGCATAACCACCATCGGAACTAGCAGCACGGCAGGGAGCTTGGTCAGAAGGGCCAGACCGGCGGCGAGCCCCGAAAACACCAGGTAGTACCGAGACCGCTCGCAAACCAAATAGACGATAAAACTCAGGATGGACAGGGTCATCAAGCTGGCCAGCAGGCCATCGGGCGTCACCACCCGCGAGTGGGCGACGTGGAAAGGGTCCAGGGCCAACAGTCCTGCCCCCAGCCAGGCCACCGGACTGCCAAACAGCTTGCTGCTCAGGAGATAGACCAGCACCACGCTGATGGAGGTGACGAGAGCGAAAGGCAATCTCTCGGCGACCAGAAAGTCAGCGTTGGGATAGCCGGGCAGGGTGGATTGCTCTAGGAACGCTTGAAATCCTGCTGGATTGGTCCTCGTCAAGAGCACGCCCAAGTATTTGAACCCCAGGCCGAAGGCGATAAGCCACATATCGGTCACCGCCGGATGGTAGCGGCAGTAGGTCGTGGAGAAATCCCCTGACAGCAGGCCGTTGATGAAAGCTTTCGTCCCGTTCTGCCATTGGAACTCGTCAATGATGGAAATAGC
>JBBIJG010000097.1:0-8144 GCA_037446095.1 Caldilineae bacterium | reverse complement strand
GATGCTCAGGGTCAGTGAGGTTCTCTTCATGGCCTATCCCCCTCGTTTTCAGCCTACCTGACCTGGAGGAGCCCGTGCGCAAACCACAAAGGACACCCAGGGCGCTCAGGATACTTCTCTTCGGGGCCTTTGCGGTAGACTTTTCGGGCCGGCCAGGGGGAGCCGGTTGCTATGACTATTATAGCCGCAGGAGGGGGTAAGAGTCAATGGTACTTTCATCCCAGCCCAGGGCTTTCTCAATTCCCTCCCCTCAGTCTGTCCCTCGTTCCGGGGTCAGTCACGCTTTTCAAATCTTTGTTGGAAACGCGCTGCGGCAAAGATTCGGTCTGCCAGCCGGGAGAAGGGCAGGCTTTGCAGGTATACCTTGCCAGGGCCGGTCATCCGGGCCAGGAAAAGGCCCTCCCCGCCGAAAAGGGCGTTCTTGAAGCCACCCACAAACTGAATGTCGTAATTCACTGTGGGGGCGAAGGCCACCAGGCAGCCGGTATCTACCCGCAGGGTTTCACCAGGGGCCAGATCTTTTTCAATGATCGTTCCCCCGGCGTGGACAAAGGCCAGACCGTCGCCTTCCAGACGCTGGAGGATAAAGCCCTCCCCACCGAACAAGCCTGCACCGAGCCTTTTAGTGAAAGCGACCTCGATTTCGGTGCCTTGCGCAGCGCACAAGAAAGCATCTTTCTGGCAAAGAAACCGTCCGCCAAGAGCCCCCAGATCGAGGGTGATGATTTTGCCAGGATAGGGGGCGGCAAAGGCGACGCGCCGCTTCTCTGGTCCATTGTTCAGGAAGGTCGTGATGAAGAAACTCTCGCCGGTCATCATGCGCTTCAAGCCTTTGAACAGGCCCCCACCGGTAGAAGTCTGCATTTCAATGCCGTGCTCCATGTAAGTCATGGCTCCAGCTTCGGCCCGAACTCCTTCCCCGGGGTCCAGTTCGATCTCCACCAGTTGCATGTCGTCGCCGTAGATTTTGTAGTCAATGACGTCAGCCATAGGTTTTTCCCTCCTCAATCCGTGTGATTGCTCAGCTCATGCCCGCGAAAATATCCAGCCTGCCCAGTTAAGGCACGATGTTAGTATACCACCTCGTCGGGGGCCTGTCAACCGTAGCCCTATTCCGGGTATATCCCAGAACTAGAGGCCTCTAGGAGAGACGTTCTGGAGTGGAGGCTTCAGCCTGAATCCGGCCATTGCACCAGCTAAAGCCTCCACTCCGGGCTCCCAAGACGCTTCACCTGATTTACTCCGACAGGCTGGCTAGGTGCAGGCACTGCCTTTGCCTAGCCGATGCAGGTGACCGTCACCTTTTACTGGCAGAGGTGAGACCGCCCGGCTGGGGTTGACAACCGCCTGGAAGCACGGCAGGCGGCCACAAAGCCGGGGGCCAGTCCAGGTGCAGTGGCAAAGTGGAGGTGGATGTAGGAGGCCAGGATGTTACGCCAGCAATAGCCTTCTGGTCTTGGCTGCGAGCTGCTGCCATAGGGTTGTACGGCGTAGGCTCTGGGCATCTCCGGCGGCAGGTCCACCCAATCGGAGAGATGGAACTCGTGGCCGCGCAGCTCCTGACCCTTGCAGGCCAGGATGCTATCCTGTTGCGCCCGGATGACGACGTAGCTCAACTTAAGCCGCTGGCCTTCGGTGACGATCCGCCCCGGCACCAGGCCTACCATAGGGTGAGTGCGCCCCTCTAAATCGGTGATGCTCTCCGTCAGATACATCAGCCCCCCGCATTCGGCATAGATGGGCAAACCCTGTTGGAATGCCCGGCGAATAGCCTGGTGCATGGCCTGATTGGCTGCCAATCCGGCGGCGTACATTTCCGGAAAGCCGCCCCCCAGGTAAACTCCCTGGCTGCCTTCGGGCAAGTGGCTATCATGCAGAGGGCTGAAAACCACCAACTCGGCTCCGTGAGCCCGCAGGAGGTCCAGATTGTCCTCATAGTAGAAACTGAAGGCTTCGTCACGGGCCACGGCGATACGAACCAAGAGGGGGGGCCTTTCAGCGGGGAAAAGTCCTGGTCTTCAACTTCCAATGGTGGGGCGGAGCGAGCCACTCTGATGAGACGTTCCAGGTCTATGCCCTCCTGGATCCGATCTCGGATAGCGTGGAGAGCCTGGCCCAGTTCGGAGCCATTAGAGGCGGTGTCCCGCTCGGCGGTGGGGATAAGGCCCAGGTGACGGTGGGGCAAGTGCAATGCGCTGTCGCGGTGGAGACGGCCCAGCACCGGAATATCAACCGATTCAATGGCCTCTCTCACCCAAAGGACATGTTGATGGCTGGCCACGTTATTGAGCACGACTCCGGCCAGCTGCAGGTCGGAATCAAAGTCTCGGTAGCCCAGAGCCATCGCTCCTGCACTACGGGCCAGGCAGGCCACGTCCATGATCAGCACGACAGGCGCACCGAGCAGTTTGGCTACCTCAGCCGTGCTGCCGGCCTCACTCTGGCCGGAGAAGCCATCGTACAGGCCCATAACGCCTTCGATGAGAGCTATGTCAGCCTGGGCCGCGGCGCGGGCAAAGAGATAAGCCACCGTGGGAGGGGATACCATCCAGGTGTCCAGGTTGCGAGAGGGCCGGCCGGTGGCCACATAATGGTAGCTGGGATCAATGTAGTCAGGGCCGACTTTAAAAGGAGCGACCCGATAGCCCTGAGCGGTCAGAGCGGCCATCAACCCGGTGGCCACGGTCGTTTTGCCTACCCCGCTGGCCGTCCCGGCAATGACCAGGCGAGGAATCCGGACGCGCATCTCCCTTACCTTCTGGGTAGCACCGTTGGGCGGCCGTTGCGTGGGTGGGGCAAAATAACTACCTCGGCCCCATAGACGGCGGCGATGTTGCTCGTGGTGATGACCTCCTCTGGATGCCCGTGGGCAAAGACCCGGCCCTGACACAGCAAAACGAGCTCGTGGCAGAACTGGGTCGCCAGGTTGAGGTCGTGGAAAATGGCCAACACGGCCAGACTCTGCTCATCCACCAGGCGACGGATCAGGGAGAGGATCTCCAGTTGGTGGTTGATGTCCAGGTGGAGCGTGGGCTCGTCCAGTAGCAAGACCCGAGGTTCCTGGGTCAGGGCACGAGCCACCACTACCCGCTGGCGCTCTCCGCCGGACAGTTGGCCGATGAGCCGGGGAGCCAGATGCCAGGTGTTGGTCTCTTCCATAGCCCGTTGGGCAATGCTCATATCGGTGGCGGTCTCATGGCCCAGCAGGCCCAGGTAGGGGGTGCGCCCCATGAGCACTATCTCCCAGGCGGTGAAAGTCTCAGGTAATTGAGCCGCCTGAGGGACCACCGCCAGGTGACGGGCCAATTGGGTGTGGTTCCAACGAGCCAGGTCCCGGCCTCCCAGGGAGACACGGCCCTTGTCGGGCCGCAGCAAGCGGCTGAGGATTTTGACCAAGGTAGATTTGCCTGCGCCGTTGGGGCCAATGACCCCTACCATCCGACCAGAGCAGACCCGCAAATTCACATCTTGCAGCACCGGACGGCCATTGTAGGCAAAACTGACCTGCTGGGCTTCCAGCAGCCATTCGTCTGGCAACCAACTCTCTTCTCGTGGAGTCCAGGGCTGGAAATAGGTCCTCATGATTGCTCCTCATCCCCCTTGCCCCCTTACAGGGGTGGGTTTTTGCCGGGCAACCTGGGCGTGAAAGCCCAGGCTGAAAGCCCTACTGCGGAGAGTGCTCCGACAGAGGGGCGTGGCGGCGGCTGCGCTGCCCCCACGTCATTGTGGGCTGTCGCCCGTGACGTTCTAAAGCCTATCCGGAAACTCGTATCCGGGGTGTTCAGGGTGGGGGGCGAAGGCATTGCCTTCGCTCTCAGCCTGGAAGGGTTTTCGGACAGGCTCTAACCGCCCATCCGAAAACCCGTAGGGCAGGCTTTCTAGCCTGCCTGAGCAGCCTGGCAAGGCTGTCCCACACTTGTTTTCGGGCAGGCTCTAAGCACCTTCCGGTTTGAGAGGGGAGCCTGTTAGAAAACAGCCCGCTTCTTCTGGCGGAGCAGATATAAGAAAAAGGGTGCGCCGCAGAAGGCAGTGATCACCCCAACCGGCAGTTCGTTGGGGGAGAGCAGGGTGCGAGCCACTCCGTCGGCCAGGATCAGAAAGATGGCGCCGACCAGGACGGTCATGGGCAGCAGGAAGCGATGGTCTGGCCCCCATACCAGGCGCACGGCGTGGGGCACGATCAGGCCCACAAAGCCGATGATGCCGCTGACGGCCACAGCGGAGGCTGTGACCAGCGAAGCGGCAACCACCAGCACCAGCTTGATCCGCTCCACGTTGAGACCCAATTGCTGAGCCTGTTCCTCGTCCAGTTGCAGCACGTTGAGAGGGCGGGCGTGGGCCAAAATGAGGGCCAAACCGACCACCAGATAAGGTATCAACATCCGCACTTGCTGCCAGTTGGCCACGGCCAGGCTGCCCATCATCCAGGATACGACGTGGAAAGTGTGGAAAGCATCCTTGCTGCTGAACATCAAATAGGTGGTGATGGAGGACAGGAAGGCCCCCAGAGCCACACCGGCCAGCAGCAGGGTGGTGATGGGCGTCCTGCCACCTACCCTAGCCAGAGCGTAAATGATCGTTGTGGCCGACAGGGCGCCGAAGAAGGCGAAAATGGAAATCGCTCCCAGGCCGGCCCAATTCATCTGTACGGTGAAACAGATGGCCAGGGTAGCCCCCAGGCCAGCCCCTGATGACACCCCAATGAGGTAAGGGTCGGCCAGGGGGTTGCGGAAAAGGCCCTGGTACACTGCCCCGGCCAGGGCCAGGGCGGCGCCGACGAGCCCGGCCAGAACCACCCGGGGCAGCCGCACCTGGAAAAGCACGATCTCCCAGGTCGTGGGCCAGTCCGAGGTGACGACCAGCCAGGGCAGCCGGCTCAAGAACATACGGACCACCGTCCCAGGAGGGATGGCCAGTGAGCCCCAAGCAGTGCCCAGGGTCATCACCATGACCAAAGCTCCTATACCTAGCAGCAGGGCCAAGTAACGCTTTCTCGACCAATGGGGTACATATGTAAAACCTGAAGCGTGGAATGTGAAGCGTGATTGGCCAATGGGCCGATTTGCCGATTCGTGACTCATTCAAACAGTTCCGGGTGTAGAGCTTGGGCCACAAACTCCAGGGCTTCCGCCACGCGGGGACCGGGTCGGGAAACCAGGTTGTCATCGAGCACCTCGACAATGCGGCCATTCTTCACCGCCGAGATCTCAGCCCAGCCCGGGCGCGCTTTGACCCCCTCGGCTGTTTCACCGTAGGGATGATCGGCCAGAATAATGACCTCCGGGTCGGCCAGGATCAGAGCTTCCAGATTGAGTTGGGGCCACTGCTCCCCGGTCTCGGCGGCCACGTTGATCCCACCGGCCCGGGTGATGAGGTCATCAATGAAGGAGCCGGGGCCGGCGGTGTACAAGTCATTGGACAGCTCCCAATAGACTCGGGGTTTGTGTTCGGCCTTTTGCACTTTGGCCATCGTCGCTTCGATGCGGCTGCGTAATTCACCGGCCAGGACGCTCGCTGCCTTCTCCCGTCCGGTTACCCGGCCTACCAGAACAATTTTATCCAGCACATCATCCACAGTTTCGGGGTTAATCAGCACCACCTTCAGTCCTCTTTCGCTCAGGGCCGGCCCCACGCTCTGAGCGTGGAGGCTGGTGCCCAGCACCAGGTCGGGATTCAGGCCCACCACCTGCTCCAGGTCAATGTTGGAGAAGCCCCCTACCTTGGGCTTTTCCTGAGCCGCAGGGGGGTAGTCACAATACTCGGTCACGCCCACAACCTTATCGCCCAGGCCCAGGGCGTAGAGAACCTCCGTATGGCTGGGAGCCATGGAGACAATACGTTGAGGCTCGGCCTCGATGGTCACCTGGTTGCCCAGGTCGTCGGTGATGGTCAGCGGGAAAGCTGCCGGCTCAGGCGTGGGTGTGGGAGGCGGAACCGGGGTGTCGGTGGGTTGGGGTGTGGGAGCGGGACCACAGGCCGTGGCCAGCATCAGCAGCGTTGCAGCGACTATCAGGAAGCGATATATCTTGTACATGTTCATCCTCCGGTAAATGAGAGCGCCCATTTGGCGCAACAGGATTGACTAAACAGAATCCCCGACCTGTGCGGTCGGGGGTCTGGTTAAATCGCGAAACCCCTTGTCGGTTGACAAGGGGTTTGAGTTACGGTGCTCTGGCCATAGCTCTTACCCCCTTCCTCGAAGGTACTCAGAGCGCGACCGGGGCGGGTCTCCTGGCTCTCCTGGCCGATAGCTGATGGCCAACAACTATTCTACTATCCGCTTTTGCCATCAGCAGGATTACAGTTGCGGGACAGCGCCGGACTCTCACCGGCTTCCCCTTTCAGCCCTAGCATCCGGGCAGCGGGCACCTCGGCCGCATAACTATTCTATTCGCTCACATTGGGATAGTGCGCTACTCAATCAAAAGTATATCATAAAGGCGGGAGAATGTCAAACAATAAGAGCTGTTGGCAAAGTCTGCTGACATGGGAATTGAAGCCTTCGCCTGGCGATAAATCGCCTTTGACAGGGCTCTGACGGGGACGGAGTATTGACAAACTTTGCGTTATGTGGTATGCTTAAGATATCTCAGGGCTGATGCCTCGAAGCGGACGGGCTTTCCGCCTGGCATTCCTGCCCTAGTCTTGTCGAAGGCTCAAGGGGTACCGTTTGGTGGATCCGTAAGGCAAGGACCGAAGGCTCTTGGAGCATGAGAAGGTGCCCCCAAGGGAATTCGAATCCCTGTCGCAGCCTTGAAAGGGCTGTGTCCTAGTCCTCTAGACGATGGGGGCACACTTCATCGTTTTTATTCTACCCAAGATAAAGGGAAAAGTCAAATCGCCGGATTTACAATACATCCACGCCTACATTGCGCCCCCGCAATTTCTATTCGAGCTCTCTGGAGAGGCTTTAGCCGGTTCGCCGGCCTAAAACCCGCTTGAAGGCTCTATCCGACTCTCAAAAAGCTTTTGGAGAGGGATTGGAGAGCATGTGCGGGAAATAGGCCCAAGGGCGTGGACTCTCCGCGCTGCTGTCGAGCTATTCGCGCGGGAGGTATTCATGGCGGTAGACCGTCGCCACGACGAAAATGAACGTGACGGTAGGGCTATATTTTCAGGAGGATATGATCATAATACATGATCGCGATCACCGCCAGGCTCCAAAGGCCCAAATCCAGGAGCAACGGCTTATCTTTGAAAAGAATCTCCTCGGGACTGCCCCCCTCCTTTTTGAAATGCATCAGATACAGGTAGCGAAAGATGCCGTAAAGGACGAAGGGAATGGTCAACATCATGGTATGGTTGGTCGGCAAATTAGGGGCTGAAAAAGTGTAAAGGGAATAAGCTACCACAGTTGCCGAGCTCACCACGGCGATCATTTCATCCAGAAGCTGAAGGCTATATTCGTTTAGGATAGGGCGATGTTCATTGGCGTTTCCTTCTAGCACCACCAGCTCATGACGCCTCTTGCCAAAGCCCTGAAACAGAGCCAGGAGGGTCATGCACACATAGAGCCAGGGCGAGAACCGCTCCACCTCCACAACGATGGCGCCGGCAGCGACCCGCAGGACAAAACCGGCAGCAATGGTCAGGACGTCAACGATGACGATGTTCTTGAGCACAAAGGAGTAGGCGACCATCATGGCCAGATAAGAAAGAGCGATAACTCCAAATAAAGGCTTCAGCACAAATGAAAGGGGCAGGCAAACAAGGGGGATGAGGACCGCAGCGCCCAGGGCCACGGCCGGCTTTAATTGCCCTGAAGCCAGAGGACGGTGGCGCTTGGCCGGGTGTTGGCGGTCCTTTTCCATATCCACCAGGTCATTGATGAGATAGACCGTGCCGGAAAGGAGGCAAAAAAGGACAAAGGCAGCCACCGTCCTGGCCAACAACTCGGGAACGAAAAGCTTCTCATCGAAGACCAAGGCAGCGAAGATAAAGATGTTCTTGGTCCATTGCTTGGGCCGCATAGTTTTTAACAAGCCTGTGAGCATTTTGTCGTCTCCTTTGAAGTCTTGTCTAAAATAATACCCTATTATGACCGGACAGTCAACTTTGACTTCTCGCTGGGCTTGCGCAGCGGGTCGGAGGGTGTGGGGGGTCGGCTTACTGCCCCTGCGCTCAAGGTTGAGAAAGTGGAGTTA
>JBBIJG010000096.1:0-8152 GCA_037446095.1 Caldilineae bacterium | reverse complement strand
CGACATGAGCTGTCAAAAGGGTACCTCAGCCTCCGATCCGAGTAGGCGAAGGCGTGGCCGTGGGAGTAGACGAAGGCGTCGCCGTAGGGGGTGGTGGCCACGGCGTTAACGTAGGGGAGGCGGTGGACGTAGCCGTCGGCGTGGCCGTGGGGGTGGCCGAGGGCAAAGGGGTAGCAGTGGCCGTCGGCGTCCCGGTTGCGGTGGGCGTGCTTGTCAGTGTGGGTGTGGCTGTCGGGCTGGCCGTCGGTGTGGCTGTGGGGGTAGCCGTTGGCGTGTTCGTTGCGGTAGGCGTAAGGGTCCAGGTGGCTGTGGGCGTAGAGGTAGGTGTATGGGTCACCGTCGGCGTCGGTGTGGCCGGCAAGGGGGGCAGGTACAGATTCTGCCCCACATAGAGAGCATAGTTGGTCAAACAGTTGGCCTGGACAATGGCGTAGACCGTCGTATTGTAACGCCGGGCCAATGAATACAGGGTGTCGCCCCGCTGCACCACATAGATCTGCCAGCCCACCGGCGGCCGGCAAGGAGTCGGTGACAGGGTTGGGGTTGGGGTGATGTACACGGGAGGCAGATAGAGCCGCTGCCCGGGATAGAGGATCGGACTGCTCAGGCAGTTGGCCTGCATGATGGCCTCAGGGCTGGTGCCGTGGCGGGCAGCCAGAAGGGACAGAGTGTCGCCTGGCTGGACGATGTAGAGCCACCACGAGGTAGGGGGCAAACAAGGCGGAGTCGGGGTTGTGGTGAGTGTCCACGTTGGCGCAGGTGTCGGTCGTGGTGGCTGTGGGCGTCTTCACAGCCGGGCTGGGAGTAGGACTCGGAGGCGGAGAGGTGGGGGTCCATGAGGGCAAAGGTACAGTAGTCCTGGTGGGCAGCGGCGTAGACGTCCATCCCGGCAGGGGTGCCGTGGGCCTGGCCGGCGAGGGTGTGGGTGTGGGCCTGACGACGACGACCGGCAGATGTTCCTCCGGCGCGTCTTGATAGGCCAACAGGAAGCCCCCAAAGATCGTTACCAGAACCATCCCTACAATCAGGCCGGTGGACCCAAGACGGCGGAGCCACTCCACGAGCTCGCCGCCGCTTTCGTTCTCTTTTTGCCTGACCTCTTCCCACATCGGTGCATACCCCTCTCAGCGTATCCTTTCTTCCTCGGCAATGGGCAGAATGAAGTTGAAAGTGCTGCCCACCCCGACCTTACTTTCCAGCCAGATCCGCCCCTTATGGGCTTCCACGAGGGCTTTGACAATAGATAGACCCACGCCTGTTTCGCCCAGGCCTGCAATCAGAGGCCGATCGGCCCGGTAGAAGCGGTCAAAAACTTTGCCCTGGTCCTCGGGGGCGATGCCACCGCCCGAATCGGTAACGGAGACCAGCAAATAGCCGGTAGCCGAATCACCAAATTCCCCTCTGGTGTAGGCTGTGACTTTAATGCTCACTTTGCCTTTGACAGGAGAGCACTTGCAGGCGTTCAATAACAAATTGGTTATAATCTGGTGGGCATAGTCCGCATCGGCTTTGATCAAAGGCAAATCTTCATCCATATCCACATCCAGGAGGATCTCCTTCTCCTCTAGCTGGGCGCGGACTCCACTGAGGGCATTTTCGATGACCTCGGCCATATCAAGGGGCTGGATCTGCAATTTCAACTGGCCAGCGTCAATCGCCGAGACACCGATCAAATCATTGAGCATGCTGTCCATGCGTTCGATATTGGCTTTGATCCGTTGCAGGAATTTGCGCTGCATATCCGCGATGGCCCCCACCGACTCCCCCAGCAAAAGGTCGGTATAACCTTTGATGGAAGTCATGGGTGTACGCAGTTCCTGGGAGATCGAGGCGATGAATTCATCTTTGGCTCGCTGTTCTTCGCTTTGCTTCGCCCCTTCTTTTTGGCGATGGATGGCTTCTACCAACCGCTTGATCTTGTCCGCGGCCTGCTTCAGTTCCGCTTCCAATCGGGTCCGGGTCTGATCCAGTTCTGCCTCCCTGGCCTGGAGTTCCTCGGCCAGCCGTCGAATCTGCTCTTCCTTGCGGTTCAGTTCCGCTTCCAAATGGGCCTTATGGCTCGCTTCTGTTTCCAGGTTCTCCTGGGCCTGGGAAGCTTTCATCTGCCGGATCTGGAGCTCCTCATTCAGCCTTTGAATTTCTTCGTCTTTGCGTTTCAACTTGGCTTCTAGCTCGGCCCGGCGTTGGCTGAGCAATTCCTCCTGATTGCGCAGGGTCCACGCCAACTGCTCGGCTTTGGCCTGCGTCTTCTGGTACAGGCGGGCGTTTTCAATAGCCGCCGTGATTTGGTCGGCCAGCATTCGGGAAAGGCGAAGGTCATCGGCGGAGAAGAGGCGTTTTGTCTGAGGGTTGCCGAGGATGAGAAGCCCGATGACATCCTGCTCCCGGGGCAGAGGCTGGATAAGAAGTGGCCCCATAGCGTTAAAGCCCATCTGGGCGTATAGCTTCATAATCTGGGCCTCACCTTCTGTGCTCTCGGTCACGATGGGCTCTCCGCGAGCCACCGCAGGTCGGATAATCCGGTCATCGAGGGTAAGAGAGAGGTCCTCTCTGCGCTGCTGGCGGGGATAAATAGCCGCCAGATGGAATCGGCCAGGCTGCTCATCGGCCGGGAAGGCGATGGCACACATGTCAGCTTGCAAAGCCTGAGCCGTGCCCTCCACGGCGCTGTCTAAAACGACGGGCAATTCCAGTGAGGCCCCGGTTGCCTGGCTGGCTTTGAGGAGAGGGAGGAGTCTTTCCAGCTCGTCCCTGGCCCTTTCATCCCCGGTCTTAACCTCCCGGCCGGGGAGACTCATTTCAGCGATGACCAGGCGATAGACGGTGACGGCCAGGAGGGGGAAACTCACCAGATTGGCCAGTCGTTCCCAGCCGGCGATATGGGCTACGCTGTAGAAATGGGGGGCCAGCCAGACAACCGTCTGGTGCAGGAAACTGCCGAGCAGCCAGCAGGTGAAGACGCTCAACAGCAGGCCGCGCTCCGGGCTGGCCCGCCCCAGAAGGATCAGACAGGCCGTGCCAAAGAGGAGCAGCTTCCAGAGGCCCCAGACGATGTCTTGCCAGTAGCCGTTGTAGTCCAGGTCGGCCATCATGCCTAAGTCCAGATACCAGAGGGGGATCAGGACGAGGGAGGCCATAGTTGCCAGACCCAGGTTGGCGATGAGGAACAGGCGAGAGAGGTCAGGGCTGTCGAGAGCCGGGAGCACAAAGGCCCAGCAGAGCAGGACCACACCTGCGACATCGAAGAAACGCTCCAGCGGGGGAACCAGAGTGGCCGGATCCAGGAAGCCCTGCCAGGCCAGCAGAGCCACCAACATCAGGCCCAGTCTCATCAGGAACAGGCCACCGAAGGTCGTTGCCATACGGAAAGGGCCCGCCTGTCGGGTGCGTTGCCACTGCCCCAGGGCCATACCCAGGGCGGCCTCAATGGCGAAGAGGGTCACCAGATGGTAGACCAACCCACCAGGGGGGGCACTGAATAGGTTGAGGGCGTTAAGGATGATAGACATTTTCCGCTTCACCATGCCCATTGGGGGGGGAACTGAGATATCAATTTCCAGATCGGCCACTAGTATCATTATACCATACTTTATCCCCTTTGGGCAATGTTCAGGCTCATTTAGCGGCTTTCGCGGAATCTGCGTCTGCGGAACGGCTGGAAACCGTCGCCGCTACCATGAGAGCTGTCAACCCGTAGATGCCGGCTGCAAATAGGAAAGGAGCTCGCAGACCTAAGCCTGCCGCCACGGCTGTCCCGGTCATGGGTCCCAACCCATTGGCGGCTGAGACGACGCTCCAATCCAGGCCATAGACCGCTCCCTGTCGTCCCTCTGGTGAGAGATTGGCCAGCAAGGCCCCCATGGCGGCCAATCCACCGCCCATGGCTGCACCCGCCGCTGCCTGGAAGATCAACAGTTGGAAAGGCGTGGTCACGAAGAACTGGGGCGTATACATGACAGCCATACCTATAGCACAGAGCCATAATATTTTGCGGTAACCCAGCCGGTCGCTGGCCCGCCCCAGGAGGACGGCTCCTATGGCACTGGTGGCCGCTCCCAGTCCTGTGATCAATCCGGTTAATGAAGCCACCCGCGTCTGACTGGGGACCAGGCTCTGTACAAAGAGGGGCAGCACTGGCCCCATGATCCTGGCCCCCAGTCGCATCATCCCTTCGATGCTCAGCACCGCCAGCAACTCCCGCGACCGGAATGCGGCTTTCACCCCCACCCAGAAATCATTCCGGCGGGCTCCTGTTTCACGGCGTGGGGGTTCAAATTCCTCGTGTACGAAGACAGCTACCATGACCCCGGCCAGGAAAAGCAGGGCACCTGCTACCACGAAAGCCGCCCGATAGCCCCAATGATCGGCCACCAGCCCACCTAACAACGGCCCGACCGAATTCCCGCTGTAGACGGCCATTTGCAACAGTCCCAGGGCTTGACCGGACCTCTGGCGGGGCACAGAACTGGCCACCAAAGTCGTTGCCGCCGCGATGGTCCCGGTCAGGCAGCCTTGCAGGGCCCGCAAAACCAACAATTGTTGCACATTCTGCACAAAACCCATAGCGCCCAGGATCACCGCCCCACTGAACATGGCCCGCTCCACCATCAGTTTGCGCCCGTAGTGGTCGGCTACACTCCCCCAGATCGGGGAGAAGATGGCCATGGCTATGGCCTGGGAGGCGAACACCAGCCCGGACCAAAACTCTACCTGCTCCAGTTCCCTCACCCCCAAATCCTGCACATAATAGGGCAGGAAAGGAAGGACCACGCTAAAGCCGGCGATGGCCACCAATTCGGCAATCCAGAGGGTGTACAAGTTGCGCTGCCATGTTTGCATCGTTGCTACCTCCTTGACAGCATTTCCGTTCCTGTGCTATACTACCTCAGGGGGAACCCTGGCGAAGGTGACAAAGGGTTGCTGCCCTATTCTAAGCGAAGGAGCCTCCCATGTCAAGCCAGAGGCACCCGGTGGCCGACTCCCTGCTTAGCAGGGATTACCGGTTATTGGTGGACCGCTTGCTGCAATTGATGCGTGAAAAGATGGGTGAGCGTCTGCTGGCTGTATGCCTCTATGGCTCGTTAGCCCGGGGACAGGTCCAGCGGGGCAGCGATGTGGATTTGTTTATCGTTGTCCAAGGAGATCAGAGAGAGGCGGAGGCGCTTTGGACAGCAGCCCACCACGCCCTGTATGAGACGTCTGAGTACGAGGCCCTCACCCAACAGGGCGTCTGGCCCGACCTGTCCCCCTTCATCGTTACCCAGGAGTTTTTGACTGTCGAGACCCCCTGGCTGCTGCTGGAGGTGCAGGACCACGGCCTCATCCTGTACGACCCCCAGGGTGTGCTGGCTCGTAAGCTGGAGGCGGTGCGCCGGCGGATGAGGGAACTGGGTACCAAAAAGGTCATGATGCCCGACGGCTCCTGGTATTGGGACATCAAGCCAGACTGGAAGCCGGGAGAGATCTTTGAGCTATGACCAATCAAGAGAAGACCGACAAACTGTTCGGAGGGGCCAACTGGGCGTTCCAGGACATGAGACGCGCCCTGGATCAAAATGAGTGGAATATCGCTCTACGTCGAGCGCAGGAGGTGGTCGAAACCACTCTGAAAGGATTGTTGACCCTCATGGGGGTTGACTACCCCAAGGAGCACGATCCAGGTGGGGTCTTTGCTAAGGTCGCCCGCGAGCGGAGACTGGGAGTGCCTGACGAGACGCTGCAAGAGATCCAGGCCCTCTCGGCCGACCTGGCTCGCAAGCGGGCTCCGGCCTTTGACTTCGAGATAGACATCGCACCGGAGGAAGCTCGCCGGGCAGCCGAAGGGGCAGCCAAAGTGCTGCAACTGGGGCTCGACCTGAGGGCCAGGCTGCTGCCAGACCGCTGAAAAAGCCCCGCCCGACGATAAATCGTCGGGCTAAAAGAACAAGGGCGATAAATCGCCCTCGTAGCACGGCGGTTGAAACCGTGTGCTACAGGTGGCGAAACCGTCCTGCGGCGGTTCAGTCGGCGAAGGCCGACTTTGCCGGGTGTAGCCCGCGAATTTATTCGCCGAGCCACGATGGGCGAAGGTGTCCCCACCGAGCCCCGCCCGTCTCGGTCAGAGACCTTCGGCGATCAATTGACGCCGTAGTAGGAACCCCGCACAAGTTCGGGACTCCACTTATGAAGCACTATGAACAAGCAAGGTAAAAGGAGTGGCTATGATAACCCCCAAAACCTTCATTACCGGCCCTACTTTTGAAGAGATGCTTCATCCAGACAAGATAGACCCCCGAATCCGCCAACAGGCTCTGGAGGCCCGGGAGAAAGACCCCCTGGACCCCATCAACCTCTACAACATCACCTGGAAGAACGCGGAGGGGAAAATCTACTACCAGGTGCTGCCCCAGGAGTTCACCGGTGTCGAGGCCCCTATCGTGTGTCTTTACTCCAAAGATTTCCCCACCGGCAGCCATAAGGTAGGAGCTGCCTATGCGGTGCTTATCGAGAAGGAACTTTTCGGCGAGGTGGACCCCAGCCGGCACACCCTGGTCTGGCCTTCCACCGGCAACTATGGCATCGGAGGGGCCTGGGTGGGCTGCCGCATGAACTTTGATTCCCTCGTCATCCTGCCTGAGCAGATGAGCCAGGAACGCTTCGACCTCATACGCAGCTACGGCGCGCGGCTGGTGTTGACCCCCGGCTGCGAAAGCAACGTCAAAGAGATTTACGACAAGTGCTGGGAGCTGAAACAGGCCGACCCGGAACGCATCCGCATCCTGAACCAGTTCGAGGTCTTTGGCAATTACCGTTTCCACTACTATGTCACTGGCAACACTATCATTGAATTGGCCCAGGAGCTGAAGGAAGAGGGGATTGGGAACGGTAAGGTGGCGGCTTTTGTCTCGGCCATGGGCTCGGCCGGCACCATCGCCGCCGGGGACCGCCTCAAGCAGGAGTGGCCCGCTCATCTCATTATCGGCCTGGAACCCATCCAGTGTCCAACTCTCTATCAGAACGGCTACGGCAGCCATGACATCCAGGGCATCGGCGACAAGCACGTCACCTGGATCCACAACGTGATGAACATGGATGCCATCATGTGTATTGACGATATCGAGTGCAAGAAGGGCCTGCAACTGCTGACCGAGGAGGCTGGCTGGAAGACGATGATCGTCCGCTACGGTGTGCCTGAAGCGAGCGTGCGGCTGATGGCCCAGACCTTTGGCATTTCCGGGGTGTGCAACGTGTTGGGCGCTATCAAGACGGCCAAATATTACGGCTTTGGCCCCAACGATGTGATCGTCACCGTCCTCACCGACGCCATTGACCGTTACCGTTCGGTGATGGAGCAACTGACCGCCACCTATGGCCCTATGGACGAGACTGAGGCAGCAGTAAGGCTGGTGAGCATCTTCCATAGGCAAAAGCTGGACTGGATCAAAGAAGCCACCCGTGACCTTCGCCAGCAGTGGCACAACTTGAAATATTTTACCTGGGTGGAACAGCAGGGCAAGACCATTGAGGAACTAAACGCTCAAAAAGATCCGGCTTACTGGCTGGCCCAGCAGGCCAGGGTGGCCGAGGTGGATCAAAAGTTGCAGGCTTATCGGGAAGGTTGGTGAGGGTGAACGAACACTTTTCTTCCCTCTATTTCGGCTTTCACTCCCATTAGCCGCTCCACGATCCACACGTTTGTTAACAGATGTTGTGTGACCTCGCAGGTAGTAAAGCCAGACTGGCCTGCCGCCAAGCTCATGGGCAGGATCAACTGGTCGGCCAGGTGCCTGTCCAGAGCCTGGCCACTCTCGTAGTATTGGATGAACTCCTGACAGGCTTCCTCTGCTACGTCCTCCGCTCTCTTACCTGGCGCCCCATACGAAGTAAAGCCGGCCACCACCTTCTCGAATTCGGCCACCAGGAAGACGACAGTGCCCTGACCAGGTGAGGGCGCGTCAACGATCTCGATCTCCGGTGTAAAGCCGCGTTCTTGCAGCAACCTCTCGGCCTGGCGCTTCTGGCGCTGGCCGATGTGGGCCGGCAGATTGGACAGGGCAGAAATGCCCCAAAGACGTTTTAATTCCCCCCGTTCAACCAGAGTGATGGAGGTCAGGGGGTAAGAGGTAAAAGGAATAACTTCCGCTCCCGCCGGATTTGTAATCCGGCGGTCCGG
>JBBIJG010000095.1:2861-8170 GCA_037446095.1 Caldilineae bacterium | reverse complement strand
CTCCTATCCCTTGCTGTTCGTATTTGTCCCGATCAACCTGGTAAAAAAGGTCGAAAATCCTGG
Organism: Caldilineae bacterium; assembly: GCA_037446095.1. GTDB lineage: Bacteria > Chloroflexota > Anaerolineae > E26-bin7 > E26-bin7 > E26-bin7. The sequence goes on along the minus strand of JBBIJG010000095.1, from coordinate 8,107 downwards.
GGATTTCAGCCCGCGGTATGCCTACCCCCTCATCTTGCACAGAGATTTTGAGCCATCCATCCTCGTCTCTGGCCCGGACCACCACCTGTCCTCCTGCCTGGGGCGAAAACTTGATGGCGTTATCCAGCAAGCGGTGCAACACATCGGCCAACTGCTCCGGGTGGCCCATCACCACCGGAAACCTCTCGGGCGTATCCACTCTGATTATGACCCCCCGGCTGGCCGCCTTTTTGGCACAACTGGCCACCGCATCCTCAATACAGAGGGACAGATCCACTTCCTGCTTTCCCGTCTCAAACAGCTTTCTGGCTTCCCCAACCTCTATGTTCGCCACGGTCAAGACGTCCATGATCAACTTTTCCAACCTCTCTCCCCCCTTGCTGGCCAGCGACAAAAGGGCTTGCTCCTCTTCATCATAAAGGTGGATTTTGTTCTCTACCAGTAGCTCAACAGCCGCCTTGATCATGGTCAGTGGCGTTTTGATTTCATGGGACAGAACTTGCAGGATGACATCCCTCAGTCTTTCGACCTCTTGCCGAGAACCGGCTTTGATTTCCCTCAGCCTCCTCAGTTTGCTTTCAACTGCGATCAGCAGGTCATTAGGTTCCAACGGCTTGGTCAGGTACTCGTCAACCCCCAATCGTTTGCCGAATCGGATGTCTTCCTTGTCCCCCTTGGCGCTAAGGAAGATGAAGGGGATGGTCAACAATTCAGGGCTCTGACGCACATGTTGGTAGAACTCGTAGCCATCCATCTCCGGCATCATGATGTCGGAAATGATCAAATCGGGCCTGGTCTGCTCCAGAAGGGCTAAAGCCTCTGCGCTGCTGCGAGCAGCCAGAACCCGATAACCTTCCATCTCCAGGATCAGTTCGATGTTGGTTAGAAAGTCGCAATTGTCGTCTAGCACAAGAATGGTTTCATCCACGGCTCTTGACACCCTCCTATGGCACCCGGCCCCTGGTCATGTCACAGTGGCCATATTTCTTCCGGTTTTCTGGCGGGTAGCAAGACCGTGAAGGTGCTACCCACCCCCAGTGCGCTTTCCACACTGACCCGGCCCCCGTGCTCCTCAACGATCTCTTTGACGATGGCCAGGCCCAATCCTGTGCCAGGAATACCCCTGGTTGCTGCCTCGCCCCGATAGAAACGTTCAAAGAGGTGAGCCTGGTCACGAGGGGAAATCCCGCTGCCGGTGTCGCTGACCTGGATCTCCACCAATCCCTCATCCCCCCTCCATGGGCGCACGCTGATCGCTACCTTTCCGCCCGCAGGGGTGAATTTGATCGCATTGCTTAAAAGGTTTCGGACCACCTGTCCTATCCGCTCCTGATCAGCCCATACCGTTGTACCTTCCTGCAAACCATCATCTATCAAAGATATGTTCTTCTCGGCTGCAGCCAGAGCGAACTCGGACAACAGGGTCCGACAGAAGGCGGCCAGGTCAAACTCCACCTTTTCCAGAGAGATTTTACCCGCATCCAGGCGGGAAAGGGTCAGGATGTTTTCGATCAACCTGTGCAGGATGTCCGCTTGCCTTCTGATGGTGTCCAGCAATTCCAGCCTCTTCTGGTCTTTGAGGCGGGTGTAGTATTGCAGGAAATTGGAAACGGTCAATTTGATGATGGAGATAGGGGTACGCAGCTCGTGAGAGACGTTAGAGACGAACAGGGTTTTGAGTCGGTCCATCTCTTTCAAGGCCGTGATGTCCCGCATTACGATGACTGTGCCTAAAATCTCCCCTCGTTCGTCCTCCACCCTGGAAGCGCGGGCTTCAATGGATAGCTTGGGCAGTCTATTGTAGAAAGGACAGTCGAGTTGAGGCCAGTTCCTCCGGGCCTCGACAGGCTTCTCTGCCGTCTTGGGGCCTGCCCTGAGCGCAGCTCGCCTTGAGGTCCGCCGCAAAGCCTGTTTTGAGTCCTGTCGGGGGATCGGAGGGCCAGTTTGGCTGCATGGGGTCCCTGCGATGGACCAACAGCGGGTTTCGGTCTTCCCATAGGCGGGGCATGTGGTCTGCTGGCAATCTCTGTATTCCCAGCACCTGAGGGAGCCAATCTGAGCGAAATCGGGGATTTCCAGAGTGGTCGGTGAGGCGGGGTCAGGATGGTGAACCAATTCCGAGATGAAGCCGCTCAGAGGAGGGGCCAGCATTTTCCCTTCTATTTTATGGCCGATGGCTTCCTCCAGTTTGACTCCCAACATCCTGGTGGCCACCGGATTGGCCAGGATCAGCCGGTCTTCAGTGTCTACCACCAGCAGCCCATCGGCGATGTTGTGCAAGATGGCATCCAGCTTGCTTTTCTCATCGGCTAGGTCGCGGGTCCGCAGGGCGACCTTCTTTTCGAGGGTCTTACTGTATTCTTCAATGGCTTCGTACAACCGGGCATTCTCGATCGCGATAGCCGCCGATTGGGCCATGGAAGATAGCAGTTCGACATCGGTCTGGCCGAAATCTCCGCCGGTTTTGTTTACCGCTTCGATCACTCCCACCACTTTCCCTTTCACTTTCATAGGGACAGCCAGGACCGACCTGGTGATAAAACCGGAGGCGCCGTCAATACCAGAGTAAAAGCGAGGGTCTGCTTTGACATCTGGCACCAGCAATGGCTGGCCTTCTCGCGCCACCCATCCGGCGATACCCTGGCCCAGCGGCAGTTTGAGGCCCTTCACCTCTTCCGATCGAGGTCCGGCCACGGCCGCGAAGACCAACTCGTCGCTTTCCTCGTCGAGCAACAAGACGGAGCCGGCTTCTGTCTTGAGGACGCGAGCCGTTTCTTCCATAACCGTTGTGAGAATTTGCTCCAGGTCCAGGCTGGAAGTCATGGTGCGGCCAGCTTCGTTGAGGAAAGCCAACTCTTGCACTCGACGTTGAGTCTCCTCGTACAATCGGGCATGCTCGATGGCTACACCGAGCTGGCTCCCGATGGAACCCAGGAGCTGGACATCCTGAGGGGTGAAGGTATATTCCTTTTGGGTAAGGATATCCAGTGTACCCAGCACTCGGTCTTTAGCCATCAATGGCACACTGGCCCAGGCTTTGAATCCCACCACGGCTTCTGGATCGGTGGCCAGGGCATCCATCACCATCGGTTTACTGGACCGGACAACCATGCCCGACAAGCTTTCACCCGCCTTTGGCAACAGCCCCTCTACCATTTCTTGAGACAGCCCCCGGTAAGTGGCGGGGACCAGTTCGCCCTGGTCATTCACCAGAAGGACCATACCTGCCTCAACCTTCATGATCTCCATGACTCTGCCTAGGGCTTCTCCCAGGACTGTATTCAGGCCTGACGCTTCACTGACTGTAGCGATGATGGCATTGAGAGCAGCCAGTTGGGAAAACCGTTTCCGTTCTTGCTCAGAGACCTGCTTCAGGTCCTCAGTGTAACGCGCGGCCCGTTCGTAGGCTTGGGTGAGTTGAGTTCCCTGTTCATGGGCCAGGGCAAGCAGATGGGCGGTCTTGACCGCTACGCTGAGCTGATGGGCGACGGTCTCGGTGAATTGGACTTCAGAGGCGCCGAAGCGGTCTGGATTTCGACTGGCCAGGGCCAGGCAGCCGATGAATTCTGCCTGGCTTGCGAGGGGAACGGACAGCCAACTCTGAATGCCCTCCCTTTTCCTCCACTCTGCTATCTCCCCAGGGCCCTCATCCAGCCTGCCTTGGCGCAGAGTCGTCTGAGTGGTCCATGGCTCCGGCTCGAGTTCCCTGCTCAGATGGGCCAGCTCCTCAGCCGGGCCAGCATGACCCTGGAGCACTAACCTGTCTCCCTCCAGCAAATAGACCCCACCGAGTTCAACCTCCAGGGCTCGCATCGTCTCTGTCAAAGCGACCTGGATGATCTGCTTTAATTCCAGCGCCTGGCTCATGGCGACAGCAATGGTGTTCAGAGCCGCCAGTTGGCGGCTCCAGCGTCCCCCTTCGCCGCCATCGCTGTCTTTCCGGAAACCCGGCCATGTTCTGACTTTCCTCTGAAATGATACCATAGTTTAGTCCAACTGTAAATGAATTTCGCGAGGAGATTGCGTGAAGGTGTAGGGCAGGGTGTTCAAAGCCAGACCGCGTTGTGGGGAGGGGAGACAACGCAACCCTCGGTCGAAAGAGGCTCACAAAGAGAAATAGGACACCAACTTGTAGCCTACCCCGCGGACGTTGACAATGTAAGTAAAATGGTTTGGATCGGGCTCAATTTTGCGCCGCAGATTCTTAATGTGGGGTCTGATGATTTCGCGGGCTTCGCTTTCATCGTCACAATGGTACTTATGAACCTGCCTGACCAATTCTTGACACGAGACGACAAAGTCTACATTGTTAGCCAGACAGGCCAACAAGTCAAACTCCGTCGGGGTCAAATGGACCGGTTGTCCCTTGACGGTGACAATGTGTCGGTCCAGGTCAATGATCAGGTCCCCCGTCTTCAAGGTGCCTTTGAGAGCCGGCCCTTCGGGACTCTCTTGCGCCGCCTCGGCGGCCGCTTTCAACTCCGCGACTCGCTTCAACTTGCCGCGTATAGCGGCTATCAGGTCTTCCTTTTCAACCGGTTTGACCAGATAGTCATCAGCTCCCATCTCTTTACCTAACCTGATGTCTTCCTTGTCGGTCTTGGCTGTCAGGAAGATAAAGGGGATGGAGAGCCACCTCTCGTCTTGATGGGTGACTCGGTAAAGCTCATAGCCGTCCAGACGTGGCATCATAATATCGGCCATGATGAGATCTGGGGTCACCCTCTCCAGAATCCGCAGGGCTTCCAGACCATCGGCCGCAGTCAGAACCTGATAGCCTTCCATTTCTAGAGCGAGTTTGAGGGCGGCTGTCATATCCGGATTGTCCTCGACCACCAGGATCATCTCTTTCATTATTCTTTACCACCTCTCGCCCGGCGTGAAATAGAAAGATACTCTACCATAAGTATACCACGCACTTGACCATAAGTCAATATGGTCAAAGCTTGGCCACCCCTGATCTCGTATTGCCAAGATGGTCGAAAGCTGGTATAATACCCGTTGAAGAGAGCTTCCAATTAGAGAGGCGTTTGAGCCGGACCGATTTTTGGAAAGTTCCGTGCCGTTGCCGCTCAACCTTTTTACTTATGTCAGATGAAAGACTATCTCCTCCCTGAAGAACTGCCCCCCGGTCACCGCTCTGGCTTCGTGGCCGTCGTCGGCAAGCCCAACGTGGGCAAGTCTACGCTGATGAACGCCTACCTGGGCCAGAAAATCGCCATTGTCTCTGCTAAGCCCCAGACCAC
>JBBIJG010000095.1:2455-2843 GCA_037446095.1 Caldilineae bacterium | reverse complement strand
CGCAACCGTCTACTGGGCATCCTCACCAGGCCTAACGCCCAGGTTGTCTTTGTGGACACTCCTGGCATCCACCACCCACGACACAAGCTGGGTGAGTTCATGGTGGAAACGGCCGTGCGGGCCATCCCCGACGCCGACGTGGTGCTCTTCCTGGTGGACGTTTCCACCTTGCCCACCGATGAGGACCTCCAGATTGCCGATCTCCTCAGGGAGAAATCCCGGGCGCCTGTGCTCCTGACCCTCAACAAGGTTGACCTTCTGACCCCTAAAGATGTGCTGCCCCATACTGAAGCCTACCGGGCCCTGGGGGATTTCGCCGATTGGCTGTTGATTTCGGCCACACGGGGCGACAACCGCGACGAGCTGCTCGATCTCATCATCTCCTATC
>JBBIJG010000095.1:0-2410 GCA_037446095.1 Caldilineae bacterium | reverse complement strand
CACCGACCAACAGGAACGTTTCATCGCCGCCGAGCTGGTCCGGGAGGCGGTATTGCGCCACACCCATCAAGAAATCCCCCATGCCGTAGCCGTAATGGTTGAAGAATTCAAAGAACGAGGACCGGACATGACCTACATCTCAGCAGATATCTTTGTAGAGAAAGACTCGCAGAAGGGCATCGTTATCGGCCAGGGGGGGAAGATGCTGAAGCGCATCGGGCAGGAGGCGCGCAAGGCCATTGAAGAGATGGTGGGTACCAAGATCTATCTGGAACTGCGAGTCAAGGTCAAAGAGAAATGGCGGCATGACGAAGATGAACTGCGTCGCTTGGGTTATGCCTTGCCGAGGAGGAAGGGGCACTGATTGCAGAACAATCTGCTCTATGCTATAATTACAGAAAGCACCCTCTGTGAGGTGGAGAATGAGTACCATAGATCTGGCAACCTTCCGAGAATTGTTAACGACAGAGTTGCCCCGCCTGCTGCGCGAAAACCCGCAATCTCGTCACGAAATCTGGGGCCTGATGCTGGAGGCTTTCCCCTCGCGTCAGGAGTTTGCTGATCTGCTTGAGGAAGTGCGGGCCTTTCGTGAGGACTCCAACCGGCGCTTTGAGGAGCAGATGGCCGAACTGCGAGCCCTCCGTGAGGATTCCAACCAGCGCTTCGCAGCGGTTGATCGGCGCTTTGAGGAGCAGGTGGCCGAACTGCGGGCCCTCCGCGAGGATTCCAACCGGCGCTTCGAGGCAGTTGACCAGCGCTTCAATAGGCTGGAGAGCCGGGTGGAGGCCGGATTTCAGGAATTGCACCAGGCCATTGATCGGCTGGGCAGCCGGTGGGGGATCCGCAACGAGAGCCTGTTTCGCCAGACGATTGCCGCGTTGCTGGAAGAATCCTTCGGTGTTCAGGTGGAATCGCGCTTCATCAAAGATGAACAGTTCGATGTGATCATCTCTGATGGAATGCATATTTTGGTCGAGATCGCGGCCAGCGTCGGGCCGAAGATTCAAGAGCAACTGGAGCGCAAGCGACGGCTGTACATCGAGGCCACAGGGGTGGTGCCAGCCCGGGTGCTGCTGGCTACGGCGGCCATCCATAGTCAGCGGGCCCAGGCCCTGCGGGAAGCCGGCTTTGAAGTCATCGAGCCCGAAGAAGCAGCGCTAGAATGAGGCTCTGATTCATGCGACTGGGCTTCGCCGTCAAAGTGCTGGGACAACCTGACCTGAAATCCCACGACACCCGCCGCTGGCAGAACGATCCTCATCTGAGCGTCAGCCTGGCCTATGTGCGGGACATCTTTGGCTATCTGGATCGGGCCGCTATCCGCATGTACCGCCTGTCTTCAGAGCTGGCTCCCTATCTGACCCATCCCGACCTGCCGCAGTTCCATTATCAGCTTGACGAGTGTGCGGCCGAGTTGGCCCTGGTGGGTCAGATGGCGCGGGAAGCCGGCCTGCGCCTCTCGTTCCACCCCTCGCAACACGTGGTGCTGAACGCGACCAACGAGGCCATCGCTGCCAAGAGTGCCGCTGAGATCACCGCTCAGGCACGGATGCTGGAAGCCATGAACCTGGGACCGGAGGCGGTAGTCGTTATCCACCTGGGCGGAGTCTATGGGGACAAAAAGAGCGCCATGGAACGCTTTGTAGCCGGCTACCAGGGGTTGCCCGAAGTCGCCCGCCGGCGGTTGGCGCTGGAGAACGACGATGCTGCCTACTCTGTAGCGGACATTCATCGCATCCACCAACAAACAGGCCTTCGATTGGTTTTCGACTATCTACACTTTATGAACCACAACCCCGAGGCTCTGTCATTAACCGAAGCGCTGGCCCTGGCCCTGGACACCTGGCCGGCCGATGTCACCCCCAAGGTCCACTTCAGTTCCCCGTCCACGGCCATGCGCACCGTGGAGCACACTGACCGGCGCACAGGAAGCCGGCGACTGGTGTTGCGCCGACCTCAGCCGACCCAGCACGCCGATTTCATTGACCCTTTCGCTTTCATCGCTTTCCTCCGCCAGGCTCAGGGGCTGCGGGATTTCGACGTGATGCTGGAGGCCAAAGCCAAGGACCTGGCCCTCCTGCGCCTGCGCGATGACCTGGATCGCTTCGCACCAGAGCTGGGGCCGGAGGTGAGATAGGTGATGGCCGGAACAGAGTGGCAGAACCAGATTCCCGAGCTGGCGGAGCTACAGCGCGTGGCCTATTGGCTGGCCCAGCGCTTCTGGTCAGAAGCCAACGCCGGCAACATCTCGGTGCGCCTGACCGACCTGCCGTCAGACATCACTCAACGGGAGGACGGGCCCTCAGTCCAAATGCCCATCGCCTTCCCCGAACTGGCCGGGCAACACTTCCTGGTGACCGGCACCGGCAAGCGTATGCGCGACATCTTCCACAACCCGGGGGAAAACATC
>JBBIJG010000094.1:3284-8240 GCA_037446095.1 Caldilineae bacterium | reverse complement strand
TAGAGGCCATGGCCGGCGTAGTGGAGAATGTGGTGCCGGCATCGCCTCAGTTCACCTCTCACCCGCTCCAGGGTAGCTTTCTCAGTGGGAAGGTACGTTACCTCATGCGCGATATTGTTATCTTCCAGAAGCGAGCTCAGGGAAATTGCCAGAGCCTCGACTTCCTCGTCAACGCCAGGTATGGGAGGCTCAGTGTTGGCAGCGATGAGGAGGATTCTAAGCCTCTCACCCTGTCGCCTGAGCCTCTCGAAAAAGCCTGGTGAGATGGGGTCCTGCAGCGTGGTCGTGTTGAGCACGAATCGCGACAGCGGGTGGCTCAACACCGCGTACTCCGACTCCAAGAAGAGAAACTCCAGAGGAACCCTCAGGAAATCCCTATCAGATTTGAAGACCAGCTTCAGGCCTCTCTTACCCCTGGCCAGGCCCACCGTTCTATGGTAGCTGTCTCTCACTTCCGGCTGATCCGCGAACAGATCTCGGTAAAGTCTTTGGCCGATGTCCTTCACCTGAAAACGCCAATCAGGGGAACGGCGAGCATCGTCGGCAAGTCTGGCATAGCGGGCAACGTCAATGTGCAACGGCTTAGCCGTATGGATGGCGAAGGTTTGTCCATCGCTGCCCCTGAAATCAAAGGAGGTCCTCTCTTCTGGGCAGCAAGTCAGGGAGAGAACACTTAATGCGGGATAGATCCTCTTGAAAGTGTAAGCGATCCCGCCCCAGTGCCAGGTGAAAGCATCCCTTTGTTTGGTGACCTCCAGCCCCACGGGCTCCCAGCTTTGTCCCTCCTTCAGTTCTCTATCTATCGCCTCCCGCTCTCCAAATCTGACCAGCATAGAGGCTCCGTGTCTTTGCCCCTGGCGGTAGCGGCGAACCATGACCGTCCCGGCTTCCTCCGCCGTCAAGGGCAGTCGCAACGAGACATCAATGGCCGTATCCTCGTAGAAAAGCTTCTGTAGTAGTTCCCTCAGTTCTTCCTCGATTTCATCGGTGGAAAATCCCAGGTCAACGCAGCGCTCCGGTGAGATTACCCTTTCCACCAGCGGTTGCAGCGAGGATTGACTTTCTAGCGTGACCTTCAGGTCGAAGTTGATCCGCACCCTTTCCTGAAAGGCCCTGGCTACAGCTTCCAGCAAAGCCTGAGGGCCTTCGCTTTTGGCGATGAAATCTACAGCCGGAGCCCTGCCTGTGGGCAGGGAACCCAGAGCCTGGCGCACGACCTCATAGCCGATTTCGCGCTCGAAAGCGGTGATGATGATGCAAGGGATCAAAGGATCCAGTTCACCAGCCAGGGTTATGCCGCTGGTGTCCCGTTCATTGGAATGATCAAGGAGCCTCAAGTCAATGAGGGCCAGGTGGACCGGCTTTTTCCGTAACACTTCTTTAGCCTCTTCGGGGCTGGCAGCTGTGTACACCTGGTAGCCAGTCAGCGTCAGCAGGTTGCCTACGCTCTCTCGGACATAAGCCAGGTTGTCCACCAACAGGATTTTCCCCTTGTGCATAAATTATCTCCATTTAGTGTGCCATCGCTCAAAAGCTGCTCCTGTGCTCTTGAACCGCTCCGGAGTCCGCAACTTGTTGCGGAAAATGACTTACGAGTCACTTTTCGAGTAACTACTACTCACCCCTGCTCCGGCTGGATTTGTAATCCAGCCGTCGGGCCGCCGGATGGCAAATTGCCATCCTGAGCAAAGCGAAGGACCGACGGGAGCGGAAGGGAGCCTTTTGGGAGCCCAAACCCGCAAATGCTGTCATTGTAACCTGCGCAGGAGGGGCGGCTGAGTAGTAGTTACCTTTTCGAGCCATGAAACCCCCTGAACAAGTTCGGGACTCCGCTTAGGAAACACCTTCATGCCCATAACGAACCGGGCTTGTATCTGTCAAGCAGAGGCTACAGGTGCAGTCTCCTTTAAGACAGCCTCAACGACTTCTACCAGCTTGGCTTCATCGAAAGACTTGTTGAGATAATCTATGGCCCCCAGTCGGTAGGCAGCTCGCGCTTCCTGCCAGGAAGGCGTGGCTGACACAACAATCACCCGCTTGTGTGGATGCTTTTGCATGATGCTTTTGAGGGCCCCCAGTTCCTCCTGACCGGCCATGAAATCGAGCACCACCACGTCGTAACCATCTCGATCCAGTCTGGCCAGGCCTTTTGCCTCATCGTGTTCCACCTCAACCTGATAGCCCCGTCTGGATAGAACCTCTTGGAAAAAAGAGGACCACCATGGCTCTTTGTTGATAAGCAGGATCCTGGGTTTATGAACGTTCATTTGCCAACTCGCTCCTTGTTGCTTGAGGTAGCCTGGCAATGGGCAAAGTGATTCTTATAATTGTCCCTTCCGGATCAGTCTTGGCTACCTCGACGGTGCCTTCGAACATCTGCAATGTGACCCTGGCCAATAGAGCGCCCAAACCCATCCCGCCAGCTTCGGGTACGATCCTCCTGAAAAGCAAAGGGCGAATGTTTTCTGCTATGCCTTGCCCCGTATCAGAGATTTCTACCACGACCCGATCTTTATCTACTCTGCTAACCACCCCCACCTTCTTCTGCGCTGAGTCTTTCACCGCTCGCACGGCGTTGCTGAGCAGAATCTCGAAGACCATGGCCAGATGACTGTCGCTGGCTATGATCTGCGGCATCTGCCTGGCTAGACTCTCCCGAAAGTCCACATCCGGATATCGGTGGCGATATTTGTTGATGACGGCAGAAAGCACAGGATTGACATTGACCGGTTCCCTGACGAGTTTGACCGGGGGTTGGGGGGCGGTATCTACCAACTCGTTGGCCAGACTATCTATTCTGTCCAGCATAAGGCGCAGGCTCTGAACATCGGCTCTGATGGAAAGGGCCCGGCCATACATGTCATGCTGCCAGGTGGAGCCGGTCAAGCCTTGCCAGGCAATGGCCGTGGCCGTGGCCAGTTCCTCGTTAAGTCTCTCCAGTTCCTCTCGTCGCTGCTCGCGCTTAAACAATCTGGCATTTTGAATGGCCACGGCCGCGTAATTGGCAAAGGTCTCCAGAATCCTTACTTCTTCCTCGCTGAAACGATGGGGGGTTCGATAATTGGCGAACATTACCCCCACGATTTCGTTGCCGACTTTTAAGAGCAGTGCCGCCGAGGATTTTATCTTCTCCCGGACGACGAAGCGAGGCCGCTCGGGCTCGCCAGGGTGATGCACCACGCCGATGACGAAATCGTCGTGTTGAGCGTCAGGAAAGAAGCGCGATTGCCCTTCATTGACAATTTTCCATGGGACATCATCCGGGTAAATTTTGGTCTTCATCGGACCCGGATCCAGCAGTTTCCCGGCGATGCTTGGCCCCGTACCCTCCACAAGAAAGTCTCCTGTGCTTTGATCGTATTGATACAAGGTCACCAGGTCTATTCCCAACACCTTCACTGCCTGTTCAGCAATTTGGTTCAGCACGTCGGTCAACTCGGTTTCGGGAGTGAGGCGGGTAAGGGATACTCCGACCTGATGCAAGCTATCGAGCACCTGGCGTCGCTGGAGCCGTTCCGCAATGGCAAAGGCAACTTGAGCGGCGAAATCGGAGAGTCGCTGCATGTCATCAGCGGTGAAGAAGCCCTCTCTTTGGTCGTCCGCATTGATCACGCCCAGCACCGTGTCGCCGAAGATGATCGGAACGGCAAGCAAAGACCTGAAATGCAATTTGCCCGAACGTGGCGGGGCAAAGTTGGGGTCCTTCTCGACATCTGGGCACAGATAGGGCTCCCCTGTACTTGCCACCCGGCCGGCGATGCTGTGGCCGCCGACTTTGTACCGGGGCTCTTCTGCACGCTCATAGGGTATGCCTAACCTGGCCTCGATTTCCAGCCACTCGCCCGTGCCATCCATCAGCATCAAAGACCCGCTGGTTGCCCCGATTAAAGTCAATCCTTTGTTCAATATTTGATGCAAAGGCATGGGGGATTCTGGTGTAAACCCACGCTGTTCTGAGTCAGTAGTGCGGCTCACATCGGCCTGATGAGGGCGATTCTGTTCCTCCTTTCCCAGAGCCTCCTGTCCTTCAGTCATACTCGTCCCCCTTCTAGGAAAAACTCCCGCTTCCCTGGATTATCATACCCCAAGACGAAGCAATTGTCAACCTGACTTCTAGCAGCCCGTCGGAGTAAACCAGGTGAAGCGTCTTTGGAGCCCTGGAGCGGAGGCTTTAGCCGGTGCAATGGCCAGATTCCGGATGAAGCCCAATGCTGCTAAGAATTCAAAATTGGCCAGTTTCGCCCAACCAGGAGCAACCGCGTAAACGCTCCACTCCGGAGTTGAGGCTTTAGCCGGTGTCATGGCCACTGCCAGAACCGGCGCCAACGCCACTTTCTTAGTAGCATTGCCTCTACTCCAGAATGTCTCTCCGACAGGTTCCTAGGCGCCCTTGGTGATTGCGGGTCTGCTCTAGACTGGCCAGGGTGCATCGCACTTACGGCACTGTTATCTGACCGTCAGCACCCATTCTTGGTAGACGGGGTCCAGGTCCTGCCCCGAGACGGCCTCGGCCAGGCGCAGGAAATCGGCCGGTGTGGCAATGCCGTACTTGTATCGTCGCAGGTACTCCCGCATGATGGCCAGGTAGACCTGGTCGCCCACTGCCTGGTGGAGGGCATGGAAGAAGAGGGCCCCCTTGGCGTAGACGATGTACTCATAGTTCTCCTCGGAAAAGGCTGAGGAGGGCTGATCGGCGACGGCATCCAGACCCTTGCCGACAGCCACCTGGTAGGGGATCAGCCATCGCTTTTCCACAAGTTCGTCGGCGTCGGCCTGGCTGTGGACCATCTGGTTGTAGACGTAAACCGAGTATTCGGCCAGGCCCTCGTCCAGCCAGGGGTGGTTGACAGCATCGTTGCCCACCAGGCTATACCACCATTGGTGGCCTACCTCGTGCACCACCAGGAACTCCCGTGCCTCGGCCCGTTGGCGGTAGAGGTCGGTCCCGATCAGGAT
>JBBIJG010000094.1:0-3274 GCA_037446095.1 Caldilineae bacterium | reverse complement strand
GACCGGGGTATTCCATGCCCTTGTTGGCCAGTGGCGCTTCGACCACGTCGAACTCGGCGAAGGGGTAGGGGCCGAAGGCGTCGCTGTAGGCCCGCAGGGCTGCCGCAGCGTGTTGGAGGACCCCCCGGCCGCCGGATGCGTCCGAGGGCAGGTAGTAGGAGTTGACCTTGGTGCCATAGGCTGTAGTGCTGACGACCTGGAACGCGCGGCTCATCATCAGGCTGAAATCGCGCAGGGGGCCGCCTGCACAATACACCGTCTGGGTGCCGTCGGAGTTCGGTTGGGCATCGAGGACCGAGCCGGAGGTTACGACCACCATATCCAACGGGGCAGTGACACTCACCTCGTAGAGGGCCACTTCGCTGAAGACAGCGTCGGAGAACTCGGGGGCCACGTCCAGGTGCCAGCCGGCGGCTTCGTGGACGGCCAGCAGGGGATAGAAGTTGGGCAGGCTCAGGACGCCCTGGCTCAGGCCGAACAGGCGGGGCTCATCGTCGTCGGCGTGGGGGACCTGGATGGTGAAATCCAGTTCGATCCGTAGCTCTTCCTCAGGCTGGAGGGAGGGCATCAGGGGCAACTTGAGGGCAGTGTTCCCGGCCTCGTAGGTAAAAGACGTATCCCGCCCGTCAATGGCTACTCTCTGAACCTGCATCCGGCCACCGAACTGGGGGAGGTTGGCGTAGAGGCGGAAATAAATTTCGCCGAGCTTGCTGCCTTCGTCGTTGGTGTAGAGCACCTGTTGGTGGCCGGTCAGGGTGAGAGCATCGGCGTCGAGGCGGACGGCGATGCGGTAGCGGGGGATGTCCCCCAGGGTGGCGATGTCCCCCTGGAAGGCGGGGAGGAGGGATTGCTTGTAGGGGGCGAGGGGGTCTTCTGCAACCTGCACCGGCTCGATACAGCTCGCCAGCAATGGTAGTGGAAGGAGGAGTGCCAAGATTAGGATAGCGTTAATCAGGCCAGGGGAGTGATTGAACACCTCGGTTGAACTCGTAGTATCTGATGCGCTTCGGAGCCGAGCGAATGATCTTTCCGCAGTGCTTTGCTCGCGAAAGACGGTTGGCGTACGAATCGGGGATAAAGCGCCGCTCAAAAAGGGGCTCGATGACTTGGCACAGGGCGTGGTGCACCACCCGGTCACGGAAAGGGGCCGCCGAGATGAGCCGGCGCTTGGGCTCGTGGATGTAGAAACTGTGGTATGGGCCGGGGCGGTAGGTCTTGTCCCGCAATTCATCGCGCAGGGCGAACAGCTCTTCCTCGGCATTGAACTCAAAGACCGCCACCTCGGGCCGGCGGCGTTTGCCCCGCCGGGCAGCCCGGTAGGCCGCGAATAGATTTTCAAAGGAGTACACTTGCTGGTACAATGGAGCCCACCCCCTTTTTGCTCTGGCTGGCCCTTCGTTTCACTCAGGATGGCAATTTGCAATCCAGCCGCCCGGCCCGTCGGATTGCGAATCCGACGGGAGCAGGGGGCAGCTCCGCGGATGGCAAATCCGGCGGGAGCGGTCTCATCTGCTCGCGGCGGATTTGTTATCCGCCGCCTCCCGCCGGATAACAAATCCGGCGGGAGCAGAAGTGCCGCCGGGCCGCCGGATTGCAAATCCGGCGGGAGCAGTGAAACCCGGCGGGAGCAGGAGACGATTCTGCTCCGGCTGGATTTGGAATCCAGCCATCCGAGCCGCCGGATTGCAAATCCGGCGGGAGCAGAGAGCATCCCGCGGGAGCGAGAGGTATCCAGCGAGAGCACAGGTTATTCTTTGCGGCGTTTGCGTCGGCGCGGCCGCTCGGTGATGTGGATCGTGGCCTGGGCGTGTGGGCCGACTGCACCGATGGTCTCAGCATTGATCACGAACTGGCCGCCAGCCGTCGTGGCAGCAGCCCGCAGCAGAGGGGTCAGCGTCTCTACCAGCGAGGCGATCTCGGTGGCAAAAGCCGCGCCTTCCGGTTCAGCAGCCAGTTCACCCTCCACCGCCTTAGCCAGGGCGGCCTGGTTCTCCGGGGTCGGAGCTGTTTCACAATTGGCCAGGGCCTGCTCGCCCTTGGGTTTGCCGGCCAGCCGCCGGCGCAGGGCTGCCAGCAGTGCCTCGGCCTTCTCGTAGGCATCCTTGCCAAACTCCTCGGCGAATTTGCCAGCCCCCTTGATCAGATAAGGAGTTAAAGCGGCCACTACACCAGTGGCCAGAGCAGAAACATCTACACTCACGATGACTCCTCCTTCCCGACTAAAATCCTTGACACCCAAAATTCTTTACAAACAGAGCAAGATTTTCTCACGGACAGAAGGGAACACGGACGTATTATTTCCCTCTTGGTTTCGATGCACTTAGTTACTCAACCAGCGCTCGCTCCCCCAACATTTGTATACGCCCGCTGGCTGCTGGAGATAACGTTCTGCTGTCTCCACCGGTACAGTCACAGGCGTGACACTGGACATAATAGACCTCCCCATGCGTATATTCGATTTGGATTATACCACACCGAGCTTTGAGAGACAAACGGAGACCTCCGAAGTTTCAGAAACTTCGGAGGTCTGAGCGGTTACAATGCGTGCCCTGCGTGCCATTCGTGGTTGCTACTCGCGCCGAAATTCGACCACGGCCACGCCGGCCCCTCGCATCGGGACCCGCACGCTGACGCCCAGCCCCTGGGGGATCACGGTCAGGGTCCCCACCGGCATGGGCGCGAACTCGCAGAAGTAAGGGCCATACTCGGTCTTGGTGCCCGTCCAGTTGGTGGTACTCCAGCCATTGGCCGTGACGGTCACCGGCAGTCCAATGATCCCATCCACGGAAACGCGCAGCACAACGGGGCCGCCTGCCCCCGCCTGGGTGGTGTTGCTGGTCACCCGGCCCACCCAGCGCTCCCCCGGCGTGGGCGTAGAGATGGGCGTTGTCGTGGCCGTCGGCGTGCCGGTGAGGGTGACAGTCGCCGTAGGCGAGGGAGTGGGCAATGGTGTGCCGGTGGCAGGGGAAGTAGCCGTCGGCGTGGGGCTGGGGAGGACGGTGGGCGTTGCCGTCGGCGTGGACACCGGGCGCCGGGCGAAGCGGACCACGGCCACACCCGGCCCGCGCAGCGGGACCTGAACGGTTACGCCCAGCCCTGCGGGGATGACGGTGAAGGTTTCCGTGGGGAGAGGGGCAAACTCGCAGAAGTAGGGGCCGTACTCGGTCTTGGTGCCCGTCCGGTTGGTAGTGCTCCACCCGCCCGACGAGCGGATGGTCACGGGCAGGCCCACCAGGCCCTCCACCGAGACACGCAGCACCCCAATCCCCCCTGC
>JBBIJG010000093.1:0-8262 GCA_037446095.1 Caldilineae bacterium | reverse complement strand
AAGGGAGAGGTGCAGAATATGGCAGAAGGCAAGGGTGGAATCCCTGCCGCCGAGGTGAAATACTATTGGCCTAACAAAATGGGGCGCATTGCTCTCCTGGCTTTGGAGGATGTGATGGGCAGAAATGGGGTGAACGCTGTCCTCAACCTGGCCAAGTTAAAACATCTGGTGAACAATTATCCGCCCAACAACCTGGACTTGCAGTTCAGTTTTGATGAGTTCAGTGCGATGCAACAGGCTCTTGAGGATATGTATGGTCCGCGAGGTGGCAAAGGGTTGGCCCTGCGCCAGGGTCGGGCTGCCTTTAAGTACGGCCTCAGGGAATTTGGGGCCGTGCTGGGACTGGCCGACCTGGCCTTCCGCTTGCTGCCTCTAGGGATGAAAGTCAAGGTAGGCCTGAACGCTTTCGCTGAGACTTTTAATAAATTCACCGATCAGAAAGTCCACATTGAAGAGGAAGCCGATCATTTCATCTGGGTCATTGAAAGATGCCCGGTATGCTGGAACAGGAAATCCGGCGTGCCCTGCTGTCACGCTGCGGTGGGCATTCTGCAGGAAGGGTATCATTGGGTCAGTGGGGGGAAGAATGCGCTTATCGAAGAGGTGACCTGCATCGCCGTCGGCGATCCGACCTGCAACATCGTTATTGGTAAAAAGCCCCTGGATTAGATGGCTGGGCCATCAGGCTACTGCAAGTGAGGAAAGCATGAGTCACATACTATGAAAAAGGTCATCCTGCGTGATCGGACCAAGATACCGCCTTTCAACGAGCCGGCCAGGGAGCTACGGGTCCTCAACAAGCCCCTCTGGCTTTATCAGCGCGATGTTTTGGCTCCCTACTGTACCCTAGAAATGGAGGTGGATTCTTTCCAGGATATTGCTTTTGACGAGGGGGAGTTGCTCGTCTATCGTGACAACCTCTTCTTTGATGGCCCTTTCATTGACGCCTTCATTACCGCGGCGCGGGCTTCGGGTCGGGCGTGCCAGGTGGCTTTCGCCCCGGATGACAAAGCCATTGTCACCCATGCTCTTCCTTTACAAGAGGGCATCCGCAGAGAAGGGGATGTCTATGTCGCCGATCTTTGGTACTTTCCGCGAGGGAGCGAGGAAAAGCCCACCCCTCTGGTCATTGATACCCAGGCCACCGAGATCGGCTTCTACAATGTCCCGGCCTACATGGCCGCCGAGGCCAAAGACCTCGTCTACCATGTCCCTCTCCGCGCTTTTCTGTCGGTGGAGAATTGGGTGCATGTCCTGATGGCCAATTCCCCTTTTGGCATCCTGGCCGAAGGAGCACGTATGGAGAGGGACCTGGCTAGGCCCTCTGTCCAATTGAAGATATTGTTGCGTTCTCTTCTGGAGCGCAGGCAGCTTCTCTCTTGCTCGGCCCTGGTTCGGGTGGGTAAGAACACCCAAATTGACCCTACGGCCGTCATTCAGGGGCCGACGATCATCGGAGACAACGTCAAAATCCACGCCGGGGCTGTGATCGTCAATTCCATCATCGGCAACAATGTCAACGTGATGCAAGGCACCCAGTTATGTCTCAGCGTGGTGAGCGATGGCTGTTATCTGCTTTTTCGCTCGGCCCTTTTTATGAGCGTTCTGATGGAGCGCTCGACCGTAGCGCAGAATGCCTGTTTGCATTTGTGCGTTGTGGGACGGGACTCCTTTGTCGGTGCCGGCACGACTTTCACCGACTTTAACTTGATCCCTAAGCCCCTGCGGACGATGCACCGGGGAGAACTTCGTCCGGTGGGACGTACGGTGATGGGAGGATGTGTGGGCCACAACTGTCGCATCGGTGCCGACCTGACCATCTATCCCTGTCGCACCATCGAGTCCGACACGGTGTTGGTCCGCTCTGACAGGCGGGCTGTGATCACCAAAAACATCAGTTACGAGGAAAGCGATCACCATCACCTGCAAGAAGGATACCGCCATCGCCGCCAGTATCCACCTTAAGGGCATGCACTACAGCCAGAACAGCGTGCTTCCAGCACGCTTGAGCCGCTCAGCCTGAACGTTGACGTTCAGGCCAAAGGCCCCAACGCTTCAGGGCTGAGCAGCCCCAGCCCGCTGAAGTGGGACGATTTATCGTCGGGCGGGGCCGGGCGGAGAGATGCAAGGCCATTGCCGCCTACTCTACCATAAAAGCGGAGTGTGAGTACTAATCAGGGCCCCAGTTCTGCCAGAGGTAGATGGGGGGCTGTCTTTGGAACTCTGTCGCTGCCATTTGCAGGCCCTTGCGGATGACGCGCCGGGTCACCTGGGACAATTCCAGCTCATCGAGTTCTTTCTCTGAAACCCAGCGCACCTCTGCCGCATCGGAAGAGGCCGTCGGCTCCCCCCTGCAATATGCGGCCAGCAGGTCAATCAGGATGTAGTGGTATCTGATCCGGCCATCATCGGGGATGATCCGGTCAATGACCTCGATCACGTCTCTGATTTCGACCTCTATGCTGCATTCCTCCCTCACCTCCCGTTCTGCGGCCTGGGCCACCGTTTCGCCCAACTCGATCGCTCCGCCCGGCAAACTCCAGCGGCCCCGGCCTGGCTCCTGGCCGCGCCGGACCAGCAAAACCCGGTCTCCTTGGACGACGACCACGCCCACAGCAGCGATGGGAGCTGGAGGATACTCACGCTCCATAGTTTACACCGACACTCTAAAGAGCAAGCCGCCCACCGGACGGCGGGGCGGCCTGATTCGGACCAGGATGGGCGGTACAGGACTCGAACCTGTGACCTCCTCGGTGTAAGCGAGGCGCTCTGACCAACTGAGCTAACCGCCCATCATTAAGCCACGGGCAACAAGACGTGGAAACGGCTGCCCGGACATTTCTCTTCGTCGTAACCCTCACTCTCCACCCACAGCCAACCACCATGGGCTTCCACGATCCCCCGGGCGGTGGGTAGCCCAAGACCCAGACCGCCTCCCATAAAACCGGTCTTGCTGGTGCTATGTAATGAGGGGTCCTTCACCTCGTAGAAACTTTTGAAGATGCGCTCCTGATCTTCCTCAGCAATGCCGACCCCCGTGTCCTCGACGATGACCTCAATGAACTCGCTCTGACCCACTGACCGGACCCGGGAGGTGGGGACCTCGCCCGCTTCAATAACCCTGGCGCTAAGGTGGATATGCCCTCCATCAGGAGTGTATTTGATGCTGTTGCCAATCAGATTCACGAAGACTTGCAGCAGCCGGTCTGCATCACCCCTGACGGGAGGCATCCCGCTCAGCTCAGCGATGGTAATTTCCTGCTTCCTTTCCTCAGCGAAAGGCTTGAGTTTCCGGGAGGCGGCCATAAGGACATCCTTGAGCGAAACCGGCCCCAGGCGTAGCTTTAATGTCCCGCTTTCAATCCTGGTCACATCAAGCATTTCCTCCACAATGGTGCGCAGGCGTTCCACCCCTTTGGCGATACCCTGAATCATTGTCAGGGCATTGGCGTCCAACTGGTACCCTGCCTCGCCCTTGGGCTGAATCAGCATGCTCAGATAGCCTTGAATGATCGTCAGAGGCGTCCTCAGCTCGTGAGCGGCGATGGAAATGAAGCGAGATTTCATCTCATCCGTATGCCTTAATTCCTCATTGGCTCTGGTCAGGGCCTCGATCTGGGCCTGCAACCTGTCAACCAGCTTCTGGCTGTACTCCCGCAGGTAGAATCTCTCCTCGGCCATGGCCACCATCTCTCGTTTGCCTGCCAGAAAGTCTCTGACCAGGTCAGGAAACGTGTCCACATCAATGGGTTTAGGGATATAGCCATCGCAGCCGGCGATAAGGGCCATCTCTCGGTCCCCGTCCATCACCCTGGCCGTCACAGCCACAATAGGGGTATCTTTCAGGCTCTCGATACTTTTGAGTTTGGTCGTGGCCTCAAAGCCGTCCATGCCCGGGATATTGATGTCCATCAAGATTAAATCCGGCAACTCTTCCTGGGCCATCTTGATCCCCGAAAGGCCATCTTCGGCTTCCAGTACCGTATAGCCGTGGGCCTCCAATAAACGCCTGACCAGCATTCTATTCATGAGGTTGTCTTCAACGTAGAGGATCTTGGGCTTCTTGCTTACCACCTTGCATCCTCCCTAACTCCTGAGAAGCAATGACGCCGTAACCTCACCTGGATTTGCCGGCTATCGGATTACCCAAGCCGGCGGGAGCGATAAGGGGCGATGCATTTTGGGCCTTCAAGTGCGTTGTACCTGAAGTGCGGTTGTAGTATTAGCCACTGGCAGGCAGGGTGAAGTAAAACGTACTGCCCACGCCGACCTTGCTCTCCACCCACAGCCTTCCACCGTGCATTTCCACCAGGCGTTTGCTGATAGGCAGCCCCAGGCCCGTGCCTTCAGCCTGACGAGCGATGGAACCGTCCACCTGACGGAACTCTGCAAAGACGATAGGAATGTCTTCCTCGGCAATGCCGATGCCTGTGTCGGTGATGGAACAAAGGATGAAAGGCATGGAACGGCGTTGGCCATCCAGTTCTACCTCCTCGGTGATGCGCTTCGCCCGCAGGGTAATAGAACCTTCTTTGGTGAACTTGACAGCGTTAGACAGCAGATTGAGGATAACCTGGCGGATGCGGACCCGGTCAGCGTAGATGGTGGGCAGGTTCTCATCTACCTCTTCAATGAGCTCGATGTCTTTGTCCCCTACCAAAGCCAGAGTCGTAGACATGACCCCAACCACTATCTCCCTGAAATCCAGCCTTTCTTTGTGCAACTCCATCTTGCCGGCCGCTATCTTGGTGAAATCAAGGACATCGTTGACTAGGCTCAACAGATGCTGACTGCTGCTGTAAATGGCCGTCAGGTCGGTGCGTTGCGCCTCGGTTAAGGGGCCATCAATCTCGTTTAAAATGATCTTGGTGAAACCGATGATAGAGTTAAGAGGCGTGCGCATTTCGTGGGATATGGTCGCTACGAATTCGTTCTTCAAGCGCTCGGCCTCTTTCAGTTTCTCTCTGGTTGCCGCCAGCTCACGGTTCAACTCTCGCCATGGATTCAGGAGCTGTTCTTCCAGGATCAGGTAGGCGTATACTAAGGCCGCCCCCGTCATCAGAATGGAATTTAACGGATAACGGTAGGTCATGGGCAGCCCTGTTGACACACTGCCCAATATGGCCAAAGCCCCACCTGAGGCGAACAACAGCTTTGACCTGGCCATGCCTCCCTTTGCCCCGACCTGATAGAGAGGCCATAAGAGGACCCCCTCAGCGAGAGCAAAGCAGGCCAGGCAGTAGACCAGGGTCATAAAGAGCCAGGCGCCGGCCTTGTAGTGGACCACTATGCCTTCGGAAGTGACATAGACCCTGCTCCAATCCGTTCCCTTCAGCAGGCCAATCCAGGCCGCCAACAGACCCAGCAAGCCGGCGACTATCGTAGCGCGCCGGAAATCCGCCCCGATCCGTTCACTCTTTTCAAGACTGAGCCCATACACGATCAGGGGCACGGCCAGCAGGCCGGCCAGGGACAGCCGCAGCCATAGGTCCGGGTGGCCCAAGCCCGGGAGCAAAGTCAGATTCAGCATGACCATGCCCGCATTCCACCAGGCGACGGCGAGCATGAAAGCACAAAAGAGCCAGTTCAGACGCCGGCGGGTCTGGAGCGGGATCAGAAAGGCCAATCCTAACGGCAGGGCGATACCCAGCAGTTTGACAACCAGAGAAATAGCCAACATCCTGCTATTATTTTATACTGAAAAAGTGATTTGAGCAAGAAAAGCGGGGGAGTCATCCTCCCCCGCCCTTGCAGAGAGAACGGCCTCACGAGAGCCCGCGTTCCAGATAGCGGCGGGCCACCTCCGCCAGAACGGCGGCGCCAATTGGGAGGGCATCTTCGTTGATGTCAAAGTAGGGGCTGTGACCACGCCGGGGTTCCTGGCCCGGAAAGCCTGTGCCCAATCGGAAATAACAACCCGGCGCACAGGCGGCCAGGAAACTGAAATCCTCGGCGCCCATCTCGGCCTCGGCCTCGCCCACGTGCTCCGGTCCCAGGAGATTAATGCCCACCTGGCGGACGAACTCGGTCAGGGCTGCATCGTTGGCTGTCGGTGGATAGCCCGGCGTGATTTCGAGTTTATAGTCACCGCCCAGGGCACGGGCCAGGCCGCAAACCCTTTCCAGTTCATCGAAGAGTTGCTGTCGTACCTCTGGCTTGAAGCTGCGGATCGTGCCGGCTAACTCCACTCTCTCGGTCAAGATGTTGGTCTTGGCTCCTCCTTGGATAATGCCTACGGTAATAACACCACTGTCCAGGGGTCGGATGCGCCGTGAGATGATGGTCTGGATAGCCATAATCACCTGGGCCGCCAGGACGATGGCGTCGGTGCCTTTGTGGGGGTAAGCACCGTGACAGGCCTGCCCCAGAATGGTGGCATGAAACGTATCGGCAGCAGCCATCATCGGGCCGGGCAGGAGCTCGATGACGCCAGCCAGAGCATCAGCGTGGGCGTGGAGGCCCACGACAGCATCTACCCCTTCCATCACTCCCGCTTCCACCATGCGCATGGCTCCGCTTTTGCCTTCCTCATCTTGTCCCTCCTCTGAAGGCTGAAAGATGAAGCGCACCTGACCTTTCAATTTGGTCTCTGCCAACAGCATGGCCGCTCCCAGAAGGCAGGCCACATGGGCATCATGACCGCAGGCGTGCATCACCCCAGGCACCTGGGAGGCGTAAGGCACATCGTTCAGTTCCTGGATGGGCAGAGCATCCATATCCGCTCGCAGGGCGATGGTGGGCTTCCCCTCACCCAAATAGCCCACTACACCGGTTAAACCTACCCCGGTCTCCACTCTGACCCCCAGCTCTGTCAGAGTGTCCGCCACCAACCGGGCGGTCTTGAACTCCTGGAAGCCCAGTTCGGGCTGGCGGTGAATGGCACGACGTATCTCGACTAAGCGTTCTCGTAAGGTTTGTGCTCGTTGTAACATAAGTCACTCCTTCTGCGTTGTGATGACATGGTCCAATTCGGCCCCGCCCGAGGGTACCCTTCGATTTCGTTCCGGGCAGGCCCTTTGACGGCTTGTGTTCGACCGAGCTCATGCCAGAGGCTCGCCGAAGCCTGAATGCCAGCTCAAGCGTGCCGGAAGCACGCTCTTCTGGCTGCGTCGAGGGCGAAGGAGTCCTCAGGCTCGGCCAGGGCAGCAAAGGGCCACCGTCACCGCTTACGGTTCCCGCTGCGCAAGAAGCCGCTGATGGCCAGGAAGAAAGCCAGTCCGAACAGGGCGATCCACCAACCCGCGTCCAGGAGCTCTTCCACCACAGTGCCCGTGGTGGGTAGTCTTTCGGGAGTCGGTTCGCCGGTGACGGTAGCTTCTGGGGTCCCACCCGGTTCAGGTCTTTCTACTACCGATTCTGTGGGGGTCGGCGAGGGCGTCTGCGTTGGCGCCGGGGTTGGCGTCGCTGTGGCCGTTGCGCTCACCGGGGATTCGACCGGACAGGGGGGACAAGTCGGCATGGGAGTGGGTTTGGGCGGGCAGGTCGGGATCGGTGCCGGCGTCCTGGTGGGACAAGGCGGGCAGGTCGGCGACGGTCCCGGGGGAGTGGGTGTCGGCGGACAGGTGGGCATTGGCGTGGGCGTCGGCGGGCAGGTCGGGATCGGTGCCGGGGTCCAGGTGGGACACGGCGGACAGGTAGGCATAGGGGTCAGTGTTGGCGGACAGGTGGGTGGAGGTGATGGCGGCAGGCCACCGCCAACACAGAAGAAAATCAGGATCAGCAGCAGGGTGATAAGAGTCGCCAACAGCAAAATGAGGGCTTTGATCTTCCGGAGCTTCTCTGGATCGGCTTTCAGGTCCAGGTACCACTCAACGAGCCAGCCGAGGATAAACCCGAGGAACAAGGCCGCCAGAGCCACAAGTAGAGTGCTCAACATGTTGAACCTCCCTTCTGATTTTCAGGGAAAAGCTATGAGAAGCCGGTCCAGCCACCTCTCAAACCATGAACCACCTGCGTCGGGGAGGCGCTCGACCGTGATGGTAAAGATCACCGCCTCGGAGGGAGGGCTCGTTCTCCCGGTCTCATCGCTGGCCATGGCTGTCACCGTGTGCTCACCTGGGGCCAGTGGTTTAGCGGGGACCAAAGCCCAATCACCTTGGGCATTGGCAGCCGTAGTCCCTACCGGGTTTCCCTCATCGTGGACCTGGACCGTCGTGCCAGGCGGGGCGGTGCCAGCGATGAGGGGGCGATCATCGTTGAGGACACTGCCGTGCGGCGGGGTGGTGATGACGGGTGCGGCCAGGGGGGCTGTCAGAACAGAGG
>JBBIJG010000092.1:0-8287 GCA_037446095.1 Caldilineae bacterium | reverse complement strand
TCAAGCAACCTCTCCTTGAGGAGCATGGCGGCCCCGTGGCCTATGAGACAGTCCAATTGCCCAACGGATCCCTCCCCTTACTGACCCCCATGAGTGAAGTGGCCGGGAGGATGGCGGTCCAGGTGGCCGCCCACTACCTGGAGAAGATGAACGGCGGACGGGGCAAGCTGCTGGGTGGGGTGCCCGGCGTGCGACCGGCTGATGTAGTGATCCTTGGCGGCGGGACAGTGGGCATCAATGCGGCGATGATCGCCCTGGGCATGGGTGCGCACGTCACCATCATTGACATCAACACCGACCGACTGCGCTACCTCCACGAAGTCTTGCATGGCAATCTCACCACCCTCAGCTCCAATCCCCGTAACATCGCCGATTCGGTGCGGCACGCCGACGTGGTCATTGGAGCAGTGCTCGTCCCTGGAGCCAAGGCTCCCCATCTGGTGACCCGAGAGATGATCAAAACCATGGTCCCAGGCAGCGTCATCGTGGATGTGGCCGTTGACCAGGGAGGGTGCATTGAAACCACCCGCCCTACGACCCACAGCAACCCTGTTTTTGTCGTAGATGGCGTTATCCACTATTGCGTCACCAACATGCCCGGCGCAGTACCCCGGACTTCGACCTATGCCCTGAGCAACGCCACCCTGCCTTATGCCCTCAAGCTGGCCAACCTGGGTTTCGCCGAGGCAGTGAAGCGGGACAACGCTTTGGCCAAAGGCGTGAACACGTATGCTGGCCACGTGACCTGTGAAGGAGTGGCTATCGCCCACAGACTGGAGTATAAACCGCTGGATGCGCTGCTCTAGTTCCTCACAGCCCTTCCACCCCATAGAACGGGGCAAAGTGATGCACCGGCCCATGGCCCTGTCCCAGGCGCAGCCCAGCCCCAGCCTGGAGCGCCCGGGTCACATATTGTTTGGCCATGGCCACAGCCGTGGGAACATCCTGGCCTTTGGCCAGCCCGGCCGCAATAGCCGAGGCGAAAGTGCAACCGGTACCATGTGAGTTGCGGGTCTCCACGCGGGGCGCGCTGAAGACGCGGAACTCCTGGCCGTCGTACAGCACGTCTATGCTCTCGTCCGTCCCTTCCAGATCGCCTCCCTTCACCACGACGTAGTCGGGTCCCAGTTGATGGATGGCCATGGCTGCCCGGCGCATGTCGTCTACGGTGCGGATGGCAAACCCGGCCAGCACCTGGGCCTCGTGGCGGTTGGGAGTGAGCACTGTAGCCAGAGGGAGCATCTCCCTGACCAGGGCAGCGCGAGCATCGTCCCGCAACAGAGGGTCACCGCTGCGGGCCACCATCACCGGGTCTACCACCAGCCGCTCGACTTTATAGGCTCGCAGGGTTTCGGCGATGGCACAGATAATGGGCGCACTGGCGAGCATCCCTGTCTTGATGGCATCGGCCCCCAGGTCGTCCAGCACGCTGCGGATTTGCTGGGCCACAAATTCAGGAGGCAGCTCGTACACCCCCTGCACTCCCAAAGTATTCTGAGCGGTGATGGCGGTCAGCGCGCTCATGCCATAGACACCCAGGGCGGCAAAGGTCTTGAGATCGGCCTGGATGCCAGCTCCTCCCCCTGAGTCGGAGCCGGCGATGGTCAGTGCTTTCTTCATAAAACTCACTCCTTTGAACGGACAGTAGCGCGGAACAGAATCCACGCCTCCATCCCCAGAGGTGCGAACTCGGCCTATCCGGAAACTCGGGCATGGTTAGGCCAGGGCACTGCTTTCGCCCAGCCTGAGCCGCTAAATTCGGCCTATGGCCCAACCCGGACAAGCCAGAACCCGAAGGGGATTCACAAGTCCCAATGTCCTGGTGCCTTCGTGGTTCAAAACCCCTTAGCAGGGTAGTGGTGGGGCACAGACCTGCCCCTAAGACCCGCCAGGGGCGTTCAGGGCCATTGCACCAGACTCCAGCTCCCTTTCAGAGCCAGACGCTTTCTTTAACCACACTGCGAACGGGAGATTGACGGCAAGTGCACCTGCTTTTCATCATCAAAGAGATTGACAACGAGCCGCACGGCATCATGCACATTTCCGCTTTGCTGAGGCAGGCAGGGCATCAGACGAGCCTGGTGGTAGCTACCGAGGAGGACCCTGTTGAGGCTGCCCTGCGGCTGAAACCCGATGTGGTAGGCTATACCGTCTATACCGGCACCCAGAACTATTACCTGGACCTGAATCGCCGGATCAAAGCCCAATGGCCTGGCGTCTTCTCCGTCTTCGGCGGCCCCCACCCCACCTTTTTCCCAGAAATGATCGAGCACGAGGGGGTAGATGGGATTTGTGTGGGGGAAGGCGAGTATGCCACCCTGGACCTGCTCAACGCCCTGCAAACCGGCGCCGAGATCGCCGGGATCCCCAACTGGCATTTTAAGCTCCAGGGCGAAATCGTGCGCAATCCGGTGCGGCCTCTATTGACCAGCGAGCAACTGGACGAACTGCCCTTCCCTGACCGGGAGCTGCTTTATGACGTTCACCCTCCCAGCCGTCGCAACAAGATCCGTCCTTTTATCACCGGTCGCGGTTGTCCCTACAGTTGTACCTATTGTTTCAACAAAGCCTACCGCGACCTTTATCAGGGCCTGGGCAAGGCTGTTCGCCGCCGCAGCGTGGAGAATGTCATCCGCGAGATCAAAAAGGTGCGCCAACGATACCCCCTCGAATTTATCACCTTCATGGATGACACCTTCATCCTCAACCGTCCCTGGCTGCAAGAATTTGCCGCCCGCTATCAGGCTGAAGTGAGTTTGCCCTTCTGGTGCCAGGTGCGAGCTGATCTGGTCACCGAGGAGGTCGTGGCTCTTCTCAAGGAAGCCGGGTGTGTCAGCGTCAGCTTTGGCCTGGAAGCCGGCAACGACCGCCTGCGCAACGCCATTCTCCAGCGCAACATGAGCCGGGAACAGATCCTGGAGGCTTCGCGCACCTTTCGTCAATACGGCATCGCCTTCATGACCAACAACATGTTGGGCCTGCCTACCGGTTCGTTGGAGACCGACTGGGAGACCCTGGAGCTGAACGTCCGGTGCCGGCCCAGCTACGCCAACGTTTTCCTCTTCCAGCCCTATCCCAAGACCGCGCTGGGGGAATGGGCCTGTCGGGAGGGTTGGATGACCGGCTCTTTCGATGATTTGTCGGGCTCGGTCAGCGACAACACGGTTATCCGATTTGGCAGCGAGTCCGAAAAGCGCCAGATCGAGAACCTCCAGAAGCTGTTTGCCCTGGCCGTAGAGTTCCCCTTCCTGATACCGCTGGTCAGGCTGCTGATCAAGTTGCCCCGCAACGGGCTTTTCTGGCTTGTTTACAAGGTTTGGAAAGGCTACGCTATCAAACGGCGGATGTTCCCCTTCCGTCTCACCCCCAGAGAGTATTTGAGCGCGGCCTGGCAATACATGCGCATCCGCAGTCAGTAAGAGCCTATCCGAAAAGTGTTCGGGTCAGGCGAAGGGGCAGCGAAGGACCGCCGGGAGCGGACGGGACGCGTTTCAACCGCCGTAGTGACAAGAAACTGCCCCCGGCCAGTGGACCAGAGGCAGCTTGTTTTTAACGTTCCAGGTTTATCGGGCGCCCCACCGCATACTACAACCGCAGATAGCTGCAGAGAGAATCAGAAAAGGTGCGACACGCTTGAAAGTGCGTCGCACCTCCAAGTGCGGCTGTAGTACTAACGACGCTCAGCTCGAGCGCATTCGATGCAGAGGGTGGCGTGGGGCAATATCTTCAGACGTTCAGGGTCGATTTTCTTGTGACACCTCTCGCACACCCCGTAGGTGCCCTCGCCAAGCTTTTGCAGGGCCTCCTCAATGGATTTGACTTTGCGTTCCACGCGTTGCCTTAGCGCAAGGTTAAACTCCCAGTCGTAGATAGCCGGATCCCCTTCCCCTATAGCGTAATCGGCCTTGTGTTCCAGCAGTCTATTTATTTGCTCCAACTCAGCTTGTGCCTTCTCCAGTTCTTTCTGTAATCTTTCTCTCTCTGACATTCCACCCTACCTTTTTTTCTAGGCCGATGTCTCAGTCATCCACATTCGGCGAAATGGCGGGGGACTCATTGCCCGCCCATTGCCTGTGCCCTCCCTGTCGCCTTGCATCGCCGGGTTAACCAAGGCGCGCTGAAACAGGCTGTTTCAGGGTGGTTCCGCCCAACGATTTACAGGCTCCCTGTCTATAACCTCATCCCCCGCTTTCGTTGCCAGGGTTTCCTTCCACGTCAGAGAGGGTGGCTATCGGTTCCACTTCCAGCTCAGACAGCAAGGGTTCTTCTTCAGGCTGAAATCCCTCCCATTCTTCCACCTCAGCCGGTTCTATCTCCTCCAGTTGGGGTTCCGCGGCCGCTTTGAATTGGGCAGCCCATTCCACCCACTCAGATGGCAGCACCCGTTTCAGGCTGAGGCCCAGGCGTCGTCGCCGCACATCCAGCTTGATAATGCGCAGGAGCAGTCGCTCTCCTTCCTTAACGACGGCGCCAGGATGGGCGGGGGCCGGCTCTGCCAGCTCTGACTTATGGATCAGTCCTTCGACCCCTTCCTTAATCAGGGCGAAGGCGCCGAAATCGGTCACCCTGGTCACGGTGCCCTCCACCAGTTGCCCCACGTCGTACTTCTCATCAATCAATGTCCAGGGCTCAGGCTGAAGGCGTTTGATGCTGAGGCCAATCCGTTTCCTGCTATAGTCCAGGCGCAAGACATACACATCCACTTCCTGGCCTATCTGAAGCACTTCGCGAGGATGCCGCACTCGCTGCCATGACAATTCGCTGAGGTGCACCAATCCATCGGCTCCACCTATATCAACGAAAGCGCCGAAATCGCAGAGGTTGCTGACCGTGCCGTGCACGACATCTCCTTCACAAAGCTCCTGCATGAGCTGCTCTCGCTGCCGTTCCCGCCATTGGCGTTCGCCGGTGCGCTCCGAAAAGATGAGACGACGGCGATGGCGGTCCACCTCGATGACTCGCAAGTGGAGCTTCCGGCCCACCATCTCGGCCAGTTTGGGTCCTCTCTGTTCCGGGGGCAAGCGGGATGGAAAGCCGGTTATCTGGGAGGCCGGCACGAACCCTCGCACCCTCCCAAAAGGTACCACCAATCCCCCTTTGTTGTAGCCCCTGACTACCCCTTCCCATATCTCGCCGCTGGCCAGGAGCTCTTGTGCGTCCAGCCAATCCTGTTCAAGGCGCGCGCGATGCAACGAGACAATGACATTGCCGTTCTCGTCGCTCGGCTTCAAGATAAAGACCGGGACTTCATCGCCCACTTCCAGCTTTGAGAGCGCTTCCTCGCCCAGTTTCTCCAAATCGCTGCCGGGCACGACCCCTTCCCGCTTGAGCCCAATGTTCACCACAATCTCTTGGGGACTAATAGACAATATGACTCCCTTGCGGATGTCGCCGCGCCGGGGAGAGTAGCAAGCGTATTCTTCCCCCTCCAGCAGCTCTTCTAACTCGGGCGGGGCCAGATCCTGTTCCATAAGATAGGTTTCCATACTCAATTCCGGTTTTCTTCTGCCTTTATTGTAGCACAATGTTACAAACCTGGCAAGATGCTAGGTGTTACCAGGAGGTTTCCTGGCCCGCCACCAGAGCACGCCGCCAGGCAGGCTGGCGATATAGATGATCACCTGCATCGCCAATGACATGGCCAGAGCCTGAGGCTGACCGGCCACTCTGCCGATGATGCTATACAACAGCACGAAGACGCCCTGGTTGACTCCCAGACCCGACCCCACGGAAGGGATGAACTGGGCGACAGGTGTCAGGGGGTTGAAGACGAAAACCCAGAGCAAGGGGATGGCCGCCTGGACGGACTCGGCTGCCAAAAAGTTGACGACGCTGGTGACCAGTACCCCCAGCAGGGCGATCAAAAAGGCCATGGCTAACGCCCCCATGTCGGACCGGTACATTTGTACCGCCTCTGAGAGATGCTGATACAGGGCTGTGAAGCGTTTCAGGGGCCGCCATGTGAAGAGTCGTTCCACCAGCTCTCGCAGCCGGCGGCTGAGCAAGACGGCCAGGGCCAGGGCCAGAGCCAGCAGCGCCAACAGGACGGCGACCCACAGCGAGCTCAGATCGGTGCGCCCCAAGGAGAAGATGGCGAAGGCCAATGTCACGACCGAGGCGAAAAGAAAAGAGGCCAAGCCGACGAGCCGGTCCATCAGGACGGAAACGGCCACCTCTGCTCCCTGCCCCTGGGTGTGGCGAGCCAGGTCCACGCCGCGGGCGATGTCGCCCATAACCTGCGACAAGGGCAGGTTGGCAAAGAAGAGGCCCACAAAGGTATGGCTCAGGAGCCTGGTGAAAGGCACCTTCAGCTTCTGGGTCCGCAGCAGATAGCCCCACTTGTAAACGTTGAGGGCAATGGCCCCAAAGTACAAGAGCAGAGCCAGGGCCAGATACCCGTAATGGGCCGCAGCCAGGGCTTCTTGCACCTCGGCCAGGTTGATGCGCATGAAAAGGTAGGCGATCAGACCCAGGCTGATGAGCACCTTAAGGACGGCGGAGAGCCTGGCTCTCAAGACGACCTCCTGCTTTCCAGCGGGGAAGGATTGGGTCTCGTCACCCGCTTGGTCGTCCAGGCCATATCCCAAACCACATGTTTTCTCCCTCTGAGGTAATAATCGTAGGCCCCCAGGAGACGTGAGAAGGCTTCTATGAGCGCCAGGGCAGCCAGCATGTAGATCAGACGGATGGCACTCCAGACCTCTTCCAGAGCGATACGCAAGACGCGGCTGTTTTCCAGGCTGGCGACTTTGTAACCGTATTTATCTTTCAGGTAAAGGTGGCCGGCAAAATTGCGGCGACGCTGGCGGATGAAATCGCCCAGGGTCTCCGGCCCCATGTTGAAGACAACCGCATCCGGGGCATAACGCACCTGCATCCCCCGTTGGATAATCAGGGCCTCGACAAAAGCCTCATCCATCGCCACGTCGGGTGGGATGTGGTCGAAGACTTTACGGAAGGCGATCAGTTCCCCGGTACGAGGTATCTCCAGGCACAGTTGGTGCTCCAGCCGGAGGCGCAGGTGGGATAGGTAACCAATGATATGTTGCGGGGCATTGACAGGCACCTTCTGGGCTCCGGTCATGCCTACCTGCGGGTCCGCGAACATGCGGACCATCTTCTCAATGCTGTCCTCGCCGGGCAGAGTATCGCCACTCTCCAGCACGCAGATGTCCTCTTGGGCCTGCTGGAGGAAAAGATTGACGGCTGATGTCTTGCCCTCGCGACACTCCTGGACGATGAGTTTGATGCGCGGGTCTCTGGCCATGTACCCCCGGACGATGTCCACCGTCCGGTCCTCGCAGCCAGAGGCCACCACGATGATCTCACTGATCTCCACGCTGTAGAGGCGCTGATCCAGCATGGCCTGCAACAATTGGCCGATGTTGGCTTCTTCGTTGTAGGCGGTGATTCCCACGCTGCACCTGATCTTCTTATCGCTGTAATCCAATGTCCCTCCCTCTCAGGTATGGATTGACGAGCTCTGCCTACCGAGTGATCTTTTGCATGCCGGGGTGGGCAGATGGATCACCCCACCACCGTCCGCCAGGCTACCCGCACCGTGCGCGGCAAATCCAGCCAGGTCTCCTTCTTCAGAAGAATGCGCATCACCCGTGAGGGTCGCAGGTAGAAACGCCGATAGGCTTCTCTCCACTTCCGCTCCACCAATTCAGCCGGCATCCCGTCCATCTCGAAACTGGCCCGGCCCTCAAAGAAAGCGAAATCGTCATAGTCTTGGACCAACAGCCGCCCTTTCTCCCTGACGATGCGACTCATCTCGGTTCCGGGGAAGGGGGTGGCCATGGAAAAGTTGGCCACCACGGGGTCCAACTCGATGGCAAAGCGGATGGTGTCTTCCATGGTCTCTTCCGTCTCGCCGGGCAGGCCAATAATGAAAAAGCCGATGGTCTCCATGCCCACTTCCCTGGCTGCTTTGAAAGCGGCCCGGACCTGCTCCAGGGTAAGTTGCTTGCCGATGACGGAATCCAATATCTCCTGGTTGCCGCTTTCCACGCCGAAGGCGCTGCGGATGCAGCCTGCCTGCCTCATGCGGCCCAGAAGCTCCTTATCTGCCAGATTAGCGCGGATGCCGTTGATCATGATCCAGGGCACGTGGGTGAGGTCCTCTTTAATGAGCAGGTCGCAGATGTCCAGCACACGCTGGCGGTTGATGTTGAAAGAATCATCCAGGACTCCGATCTCGGTTGCGCCCAGGTCTCGCACCAGCCAGCGCCATTCGGCGACCACGTTCTCCGGTGAACGCATCCGCCAGCGGCGCGGCCCGATC
>JBBIJG010000091.1:0-8384 GCA_037446095.1 Caldilineae bacterium | reverse complement strand
GTGATGCCCCAGTGCGGCGGCTACAAGGTCCACCAGGACAAACTGATCCGCTTCGGGGTGCCCATCTACACCTCCCATACCATCCTCAGCGCCAACGGCCAGGACAGCGTGGAATCGGTAACCATCGCCCAGGTGGACGAGCATTTCAGGCCGATTCCAGGCACGGAGAAATCCTTCGAATGTGACACCGTTCTGATTGCCGTGGGCCTGGACCCGGTGGACGAGTTCTATCGGAAGGCTAAGGAATTCGGCATGGTGGCCTACGCCGCCGGCGACGCCGAAGAGATCGCCGAAGCCTCGGCAGCCATGTTCACAGGCAAGATCAGAGGGCTGGAGATCGCCAGGAAACTGGGTCGAGAGGTGGGGGAGATTCCACCCGACTGGCTCAAAACGGCCGAGATCCTGAAATCAAAGCCGGGCCCAATTACTGCCCCATCCCTGCCGGTCCAGGAAAAGGGAGTGTTCCCCGTGCTCCATTGCGTCCAGGAAATCCCTTGTGACCCTTGCGTCTCGGTTTGTCCCCAGAAGTGCATTGTGATTGAAGGTGAGGATATGCGCAAGACCCCCCAATACGTCGGGGAAGAATGTAGCGGCTGCGCCCGCTGTGTGGCCATCTGTCCGGGCCTGGCCATCACCCTGGTGGATTACCGTAAAGACGCCGACTACCCTATCGTGACCATCCCTTACGAGTTCCTGGAGAACACCATCGCCGTGGGCGACACAGTGACGGTCCTGGACATGGAAGGGCAGGTCCTGGGCAATGTCGAGGTGGTCAGGGTGAGGAACGTCAAAGCCAACGACAGGACCATTCTGGTCGGGGTGAAAGCCCCTAAAGAGATTGCCAAAAGGATCGCCGGCATCCGCGTCCAGGAAAAACAGCTCACGGAGCCCATGGACCACTATGTGGAGCGGCTTACCGACGACGTGATCATCTGCCGTTGCGAGCGGGTCACAGCCGGTGAAATCCGCAAGCTCATCAGAGAGGGCTTCACCGATATGAACGCCATCAAGTTCCCGACCCGGGCCATGATGGGGGCCTGCGGAGCCAAAACCTGTGCCAACCTCATCAAAAGGATATTCAGAGAAGAAGGCATTCCGGAGAACGAAATCGTGGAGAACGTGCACCGCCCGCTTTTCATGGAAGTGCCCCTGGGTGTCTTCTGCCAGGCGGAGGGAAGTAGCCATGAACATGAATAAGAACCTCTCGCTCCCGCCGGATTTGCAATCCGGCGGTCCGGCGGCTGGATTACAAATCCAGCCGGAGCAAATCAAGGTGGAGGGAGGCAGCCATGAGTAAGAAAAACTTTGACATGGTCATCATCGGGGCCGGAAGCATCGGCGCGCCGGCTGCTTTCTTCCTGGCCAAAGAAGGGATTCGGACCCTGGTCATTGACAAACTGCCCAGTGTAGGCCAGGGGGCTAACAAAGCAGCCATCGGCGGCATCCGCGCCACCCATTCCGACAAGGCCAAGATCACCATCTGCCTGAAAAGCATTGAAATCTTTTCCACCTGGCAGGAGATGTACGGTGACCACATCGGTTGGGTCCAGGGGGGCTACAGTTTTGTGGCCTACCGGGAGCAAGACGAGAAGACCCTGAAAGGACTGCTCGAGGTCCAGAAACCGTATGGGTTGAACATCAACTGGCTGAACAGAGACGAGCTACTGGAGGTGATACCTGACCTCAACCCGGATGGGTTGCGGGGGGGCACCTTCTGTCCCGACGACGGCAGCGCCTGTCCTCTCCTGGCCGCCCACGCCTTCTACCGGAGAGCCAAGGAGCGAGGGGCCGAGTTCCATTTTAACGAAGAGGTGACGGAGATTGTCGTAGAGGCGGGAAAGGTGAGCCGGGTCAAGACCAACAAGGGCGAATATGGGACGCGTTGTCTCATCAATGCCGCCGGTGCAGCGGCCAGGAAGGTGGCCAACATGGTTGGGCTGGATGTGCCGGTGCGACCCGACTGCCACGAAGCCGGCATCACAGAACCGGTGGAGCGTTTCCTGGGCCCCATGGTCGTGGATATCCGACCGGCCGAGGGCTCGGCCAACTACTATTTCTACCAGCACTACACCAACCAGATTGTCTTCTGCATCACCCCCCGGCCCAACATCTGGGGAGAAGACACGCGGGAGACCTCGGTTTTCCTGCCCATGGTGGCCAAGCGGATGGTTGACCTCATGCCCCGGCTGGCCAACCTCAGGGTGAGGAGGGTCTGGCGGGGGCTCTACCCCATGACACCCGACGGCTCGCCCATTGTAGGCAAGGTGAGAGAAGTCGAGGGCTACATCAATGCGGTGGGGATGTGTGGCCAGGGCTTTATGATCGGCCCCGGTCTGGCTACCTACCTGGTCAAGATGGTCAAGGACGAGCTGAGTGCTGAGGACGAGGAGGTGCTCTCCGGACTATCGGTGTACCGGGATTTCGGTGGGGAGGAAAAGCTGAAATAGGCGCAGGCAGTACCTTCGCCCAACCAGAAACACTGGAAAAGGATGCCCGTCAGGGCGGGGGTTCAGAGGTGCCTCCCGCCTCTGGCCCCTGACGGGCTATCCACCACAAAGCCCCAATAGCCAGCAACCCAAAGCCAATGATCGCATAGAACTTGTACAGTCGCGAGGAGATGACAAGAGCCAGACCGCCGAAAAAGGCACAGAAAAGATAATAAAGCAGCACGATCCGACGCTGCGACCAGCCGATGTCCAGCAACCGATAATGCAGATGTCCCAAATCCGCCTGACTGATGGAGCGGCCATGCCGCAGACGGTTCACGATCTGCCAGGCTACGTCCAGGATAGGCAAACCCATGACCAGGAGCATGGTCGCCACCCGGCCTCCGGCCACAATGGAGACCGTGCCTACAGCGTAGCCCAGGAAAAAGGCCCCGCCACTGCCCATAAAGACCCTGGCCGGATAGAAATTGTAGGGCAGAAACCCCAAGGTAGCCCCTAAGAGGGCCAGCGGCAGGAGAGAGACGCTGTATTGCCCTTCACGGTACATGTGAAAGGCCAACACGGCCGACGCAATGGCTGCCACCCCGGCGGCCAGCCCGTCCAGTCCGTCCAGCCAGTTGACGGTGTTGATCATGCCCATGATCCAGAACACCGTAAAGGCCACCGTAAAGTACAAAGGGAAAACCACCTGCTGGTCGGTGAAAGGGTTGTTGACCCGTTCGATGAAGACTAGAAAGCCGTTGGCCATCAGCGCCGCTACCAACTGAGCCAGGAACTGAGGGGCCGGAGAGAGTTCTCGCCGGTCGTCGTAGAGCCCCACCCCGAACATGAAGGTCGAACCCAGCAAGACTCCCAGCAACCGGGTCAATTCCTTGGGGTCCTGGCGGGGCACAGGCAGGAACTGGGCCACGATCACCGCCGCCGTGAAGGCCACATACAGAGCTATTCCTCCCAGGCGTGGCACCTGCCTCCGATGCACCCGTCTGGGTCCTGGCACGTCTACCAGCCCGTAGTGCCGTGCCACCCGTCCGGCCAGCGGTGTCAACGCCAATGCCAGCCCCAGGGTCAGGGTGAAAACCACAAAGAAAGACACGCCTCTCGACCGCTCCTTCCCCTTACCTCGCCCCGTTCGATAGAAAGAGGCGTGGAAACTACTTGAACCCTTGCAATATCCTTCTGGCCTCTATCACCAACCAGGGTCTTGCCTCAGAGTGGGCCACAAATTGGAACTCCTGGCGCGCTTTTTCTACGTCACCCACAGCTTTCCAATATACCCCCATGCCAAAATGCGCTTCAGGCAAGTGCGGGTCCAGGCGAAGGGCCGTTTCCAATTCTTTATAGCCTTCTTCCAGCTTGCCTGTATTGACCAAGTACTTCCCTAACACGGCGTGGGGCATAGGTAAGCTGGGATCCAGCTCGATGACCCGCTCGAAGTACTTGACGGCAGGTTGAATCTGACGGTCCCACCAGAGAGCCTGACCGGCTTTCAGGTTCGCTATCACGTTGTCAGGCTTTAACTCGGCGGCACGCTGATAAATTTCAGCCGCGTCTTTGAACTTTTCCTGAGCGGCCAGCACGTCACCGGCCTTGATGTAAGCTTCTGCGTATTCGGGGTCAAGCGCGATGGTCCTCTCGTATTCCTCCAAGGCTTTGACTTTATCCCCTTGCAGAGCATAGGCCTCGCCCAGCATAAAGTGAGCCTGGGGGTCGTTGGGATGGGTCCGCACGTACCTCAGAGCCTGGGCGATGGGGTCTTCACCGCCAGGTAAAGGCATGGGCGTTGGTTTTCTTAAGGAAGGAGTGACTGTCATTTCAGGCTGAGCCATCGGCGTGGGGGTTTCTTGGGTCTTCCGGGCCCGGGATACAAGGAAGAGCCCAGCGCAAAAGACGAGGAGCAGAAGCACAGCCGCCACTCCGCCGATGAGCAGCCAGCGCTTTCGCGAGGGCCTGGCTTCCAGGACAGCAGGTGGGACCTCGGCGGCGGTGGCAGCCGTTGCCCCCACCTCTTCTTCCGGTGCCGGAGCTGCTACCGAGGGGGCCGCGATGACAGCGGCTTCAAAAGCCGCAGCCAACTCGGGGACCTTCTGATAGCGGTCATCCTTCTCTTTGGCTAGGGCTTTGAGCAGCACCCGCTCCAGCGTCGGAGAGAGATCGGGCTTAATAGTGGTCGGCAAGGGCAACGGGGTATAAATGTGATCGTGGATGACAGCATAGGGGGTGTCCGCACTGAAAGGCACGCGTCCGGTCAGCATCTCGAAGAGGAGCACGCCCAGCGAGTAGATGTCGGTGCGCTCGTCAACCTCTTCGCCTTTGGCCTGTTCAGGGGACATATATTGCGGCGTACCGATCATCATATCCCGGGAAAGGGTAGGCTCTCCGCTCTGAGCCATGCGGGCCAGCCCGAAATCGGTCAGATAGATGCCGCCTTCGGGCGTCAACATGATGTTGGAGGGCTTGATGTCCCGATGCAACACCCCTTGTTCGTGGGCGTAAGCCAGCGCCTCTGCCACAGGCTTTAGAATCTCCAACGCGCGCTCCGGCGGGAGAGACCCCCCTTGCAGACGAGCTTTGAGGGTTTCCCCTTCAATATAGCGCATCACCAGATAGGCCATACCTTTGTGTTCGCTGAAATCGTAGACAGGTACGATGTGGGGGTGCTCCAGTTTGGCCACGATCCGGGCCTCGCGCTGGAAACGGGCCAAAAAGTTGGGGTCCTCCTTGAAGGCTGGGTGCAACACCTTGATGGCCACGTAGCGGTCCAGGGCTGGATGGTAGGCTTTGAAAACGGTGGCCATACATCCCTGCCCCAATTGCTCGATGATACGATACGGTCCGACGTTTTCTCCTGGTGAGAGTAGCATCATCGTCCCCCCTTTTTGCAAGAATATCCTCGTTGCCAGCCCAGTGCCTCTGCAGTTCTATTATACACGTAAACCATTAACAAAGCAAGGCCCTTAAGTCTCCGCCTGACAGAGGGCGATAAATCACCCGCGGGGGAGAAGGGCCTGCCCTGAACGAAGCCGAAAGGCCTGAAAGCGCCCAATCCCAGAGGCAAAAACCTCAAGTGACGGTCACCTGACCTGACTTGATGGCGCCGGGCAAACCCCCTACACGAACAGAACCCTATCAGCCGATAGGGTTCTGTTCATGCTCGGGGGGTTGGCTATTTTGAAGCTATCGGTGCCACCTGGCTAGATGTTGGCGACAATATTGCTGAAGACATTGCCAACGACAGGGCCTAGCAAAAGCAGAATAGCAATCACAACGATAGCTACCAAGACAAGGATCAAAGCATACTCCACCAAACCCTGTCCTTCTTCGCGCGGCAGATATAACATCTGGGTTCGCCTCCTTTCTAGTGTTCTTGAGTACTTTGTTTTCATTATACCTCAATATCGAGACCAATGCAATAGTCGGCAGTGCCAAAAGTGTGAATCTTACATGTAGGTTTTCAGGGGCTGCCGGATTTATCGTTGCCCATCCTCCTTGACAGCATTTCCATTCCTGTGCTATACTACCTCAGCCCACATTTCGCACCCTTGAAATGTCCATTCGAATCCCCTGTAGAGGCTTTAGCCGGTTCGCCAGCCCCAAAACCCGCCTAAAGGCTCCACTCCGACTCTCAAAAATGCTTTTGGAGGTGGATTAGATAGCCAAGGGTGCGGAAAATAGGCCCAGAGGGAGCCCTGGCGAAGGGGTAATCGCTCTGACGATGTCAGATTCGCAGATGCCGCCTTCACCCGGTGTCAGAGTCTTCTATGGCGCAGGGCGTCATTCTAGGAGCCTGTCGGAGAGACATTCTGGAGTGGAGGCTTCAGCCGGAATCTGGCCATTGCACCGGCTAAAGCCTCCCCTCCGGGGCTCCAAAGAAAAGACGCTTCACCTGGTTTACTCCGACAGGCTGCTAGGGCAGAAACTTCCTAAGTGTCATGACAAGGAGGCGACATGACCCGTTCCTACGCTGAAACGATCACCCTCAAACTGCCCCTGGTGTGGCCCACCCTTTGAGGCCGAAATCTGGCTCATTGTGGACACCGGTGAGCGCGCCGACCTGGCCGAGCGCATCCGTGCGGGCGTCCTCCACGCCGTGACCTGCCCCCACTGCGGGCACCAGGCTGGCGTGGACGCCTCCCTCCTAGCTGCACGACGCCGAACACAAGCGCCTGCTCTTTGCCCCGCCGCAGAGCACCACCAACGAAACGACCGGCAGGCTGTGGGATGTGCTGATGGGGTCGCTGGTGGAGGCCCTCATCTCACCTCTCCCCTCTCCCAATTGGCCGATGAGAAACTGCCGCTGCTCGTGGCCGACGTGCTGTACAAAGCCTCGGTCCTGGCGCGCCCCGATGAGAACGACTTTGAACATTCCTTCTCTTGGGCCGCTTTTGGCTACACAGGGGTGTGAAAAGTGACACGTAAATTGAGGAGAGGAATGACTATGCCAAGCGATATTGAAATTCTGCAGGCTGTGGAGCGGCTGCGCGACGAGTGGCCCGCGCTTTTGGGCGACGACGCCGAAAACCTGGCCTGCTGGCTGGCCGCCACACCCAGGGACGATGCGGAGGCCGTCCGCCAGACGGTCAACCGCGTCCTGGACCTGTTGCAGGCGCACCCCCAGGCCCAGACGCGGTTGGACCGCGAGTTGAGGCTCAAAGAAGGCGAATTGGCCCGGCTGAGACACGCACCGGCTGAGGCCGTCGCCTTTTACGAGCCCCAGCCCGGCGAACCGGGCGAGGTCCCGGCCGGCACGTTGATGGTCTGCCCCCAGGACCCGACCCACTACCGGCGGCGACTGCGCCAGAAAGGGCAGCGGCTCCTCTGCCCGGAACACGGCGTAGAGCTGGTCCCGGCCCAGGAGTAAGCCATGTTCACCAAATTCTGGGACAAGCTGGCCGAGGGGCTGGCCGGGCAATGGACGGCGCAGGTGCTGGGGCCGGCCCTGGCCTTCTGGGGCGGAGGGCTGCTGGCCTGGGCCTGGCGTCACGGCTGGCAGCCGCTTTTCAACTGGCTGGCGGCCCTCAACAATACGGCAGCCTACATCGCCCTGGCCGTGGGCGGACTGATGCTGCTGGCCGCGTCGGCGGCGGTGATGAGCTGGCTGCAACTGAGTGTGCTGCGCCTGGCCGAAGGCTACTGGCCGGGTCCACTCCGCCGCCTGCGCTTTGCCCTGGCCCGACGGCTGGCCAACCGGCTGCAGGCTTTGGAAGAGCGCTGGCAAGAGCTGGCCGACATCCCACCGGAGCAACGCACCGCCGAGCAGCAAGCCGAATACGCCCGCCTGGACGCCGAACTGGCCCGCTACCCGGTGGACCCGCGCCACCTGATGCCCACCCGCCTGGGCAACCTGCTCCAATCGGCGGAGGAATACCCCCAGGTGCGCTACGGTCTGACCATGAGCGTTTGCTGGCCCCGGCTGTGGCTGCTGCTGCCAAAAGAGACACAGGAGGCTCTCACCAACGCCCGGGAGCGGCTCAACAGCGCGACGCGCCTTCTGGCCTGGGGCCTTCTCTTTGCCGTGTGGACGGTCTGGGCCTGGTGGGCGGCCCCGGTGACGATCGCGGCTGTCATTGCCGCCTACTGGGGGATGCTCGGCGCGGCTGGCGTCTACGGCGACCTGTTGCGCGCCGCCGTGGACCTGCATCGCCTGGCGTTGTACGAAGCGCTGCGCTGGCCGTTGCCCTCCGGCCCGGACGATGAACCGGCCCACGGCCGGCAATTGAGCGAATACCTGTTTCGTGGAACACATCACAAAGGAGAGATGAAATGACCCAGACCGTATACAAGAGACTGGCCCAGAAACTGGATGCTATTCCCAATGGCTTCCCGGCCACCGAAAGCGGCATCGAGCTGAAGATCCTGGAGTGGATCTTCACCCCCGAGGAGGCCGCGTTGGCGGCAGAGATGCGCCTGAGGGCCGAGAGCGCCGAGGAAATCGCCCCG
>JBBIJG010000090.1:2797-8386 GCA_037446095.1 Caldilineae bacterium | reverse complement strand
TGGATCACTTGGGAAGGGCACCCCCAGCAATTTGAAAAGCGCCGGGGGTCCTATAAGTGCTGGCAGTCCCCATACCAACAGCGTGACAAGCCACTTCAGGAGTAGGACACGGCGCAAAAACTTGGTTCGATTGTTGTTAACCTCTACCATACGTCCTCCTCTCATTCTCGGTTTTGGCACAAGACTCGTTATGGCTTGATGCCTCACCACGGTTGTACACCGCAGGCGGAGGCCGGGTCTTGACCCGGCCTCCGCCGCCTGTAGGGTTGCAGCCTACCCGCCGGGCCGGATGGGCTTGGGAACGATCGGCGACGGCCCCCAGAGTTCCTTGGTCACGTTGAGCGTGAGAGTTCGCAGTTCGTCCATGACCTTCTGGATATCCTCATGGGCGTAGAAAGCAGCCCACGCGGCAAAGTCGGCGAACTCGTAGGTTACCACCACCTGGGACGCGCCGCTGGCCGGCCGGTACGCCCGAAACTCGACCACCCCTGGTGCTGCCAGGGTACGCCGGATTGCACCCTCGGTCCACTTCAGGTAGGCGTTCACCTTATCTGGGTGGATGTCCCACTTCATGACATAGAGCACCATCGTTTATTCACCTCCTCGCCAAGATTCTCAGGGCAACAGGGCAACGATTGATAAAGCCTCAGAAGTCGAAGACGCTCTCCATGCCCATGTTCATCGTGCCCAGAGCCCGCCACAGGGCAGCCACGTCCTGGGGGATGAGGATGACCCGGTCACCCGACTTCACCCTGGCTCCCACCTCACACTTGCGGCCATTGAGCATGGTCATGGTCACCTTGTCGGCAGGGACTCCCATGCCCTGGATGACCTGCTGCACAGTGCTGCCCTCCGGCAAAGCCAGCCGGAAACTGCCATCGTCGTTCTCCGACTTTCCTTGTCCGTAGCCGTCCAGTTTCAGTCTGCCCGATAGTAGGACGTTGATATTCATCGCAGCTCCATCTCCTTCACCATTCTGTCTATAGCATACCATTTCCTGTTCAGGCAGGGAAGGGTCGGCGGGCCTATTTGGGGCAACAAAGAAGGCCCATCTTGCGATGGGCCTGGGGGCCTACAAAGACCTGACAGGTTTCCGAAACCTGTCAGGTCTCGTCTACTTTCACCAACCCCTGGCGAATAGCATAGAGCATGGCCTGGGTGCGGTCGTAGAGGTGAAGCTTGGAGAAGATGTTGTTGATGTGGTTCTTCACCGTCTTCTCGCTGATGGAGAGCTCCCGGGCGATGTCCTTGTTGCAAAGGCCCTCGGCGATCAGGGTGAGCACCTCCAGTTCGCGAGGGGTGAGCTCATCAACAAGAGGAGCCTGCTTGCCGGGCAGGGCGGAGAAATGGCGCAGCGCCTTCTGGGCAATAGTAGGCCCCAGCAGGGATTCGCCGTTGGCTACGGCGCGGATGGCCCGCAGCATGGTCTCCGGGTCAGCGTCCTTGAGGATGTAGCCCCGGCCCCCTGCCTGCAAACCCCGGAAGACGAACTCGTCGTCCTGGAACATGGTGACAAAGATGATGCCAACGTGGGGCATCTCCTGGCAGAGGGTGCGGGTGGCCTCGACGCCGTCTAAATCGGGCATCTTGATGTCCATGAGGATGACGTCGGGCATCAGGGTTCGGGCCTGTTCCAGCGCCTCGCGGCCCGTGGCTGCCTCGCCCACCACCTGCATGTCCTCTTCTACCTCCAGCATCTTGCGGACACCCTTGCGGAAGAGGGTGTGGTCATCGGCGACAAGGACGCTGATCTTGTCCATCTCACTCCTCCAATGAGAAGACCACTCTTTCCGCCCTTTTCAGTCCAAAAACCTTTTCATCATTGTTGTACACGATTCCATGCTCCTCGGCTTTCTGGAGGATCTTCTCGAATATCTTCTCTACCTCAGCTCTGTCGTACACGAAACAGGCATCCTTCACCAGGTTCAGCGTCTGCCAGGTGGGTACTCTCTTCAAGCCGTTTATATCATAGACGAGGACGGTGACATCTCTCCCGAACCGGGGTCTCAATTCGCTGAAGGCATAGTACAGTTCATCCTGTTCCCTGAGGGGGATCTCTCTTTCGGTGATGACGAAAATGTCAATATCGCTTCTTGCATCGAAGTCCCCTCTGACTAATGAGCCGAAGAGCCCCACGGCTAATATCTCCTTTCCTAGCCTCAGGGTAATCTGTCTTACTTCGTCCTTAACCTTCTGGATGTCCACGTTTATCCCTTGAAGAACCTTTCTATGAACCCCGCCGCCTTGTTCACGGCTTTCTCGGCCTTTTCGAGCAGCTCTACGGCCGCCTCTTCTGTGCAGAATTCCGATGGGCTTCTCCAAAGGCCGTTTTTGAGCCCTCCATAAGTTGAACGTCCATGCCAGGGTGCTGCTTCCCTGGCATAAGCAGCAACTTCCAGGAAACCATCGGCCAAAAGCCCCTTTTCTACCAGTTTCTTTAGTTGCTCTGATGGGTCGTGAGTCCATTCGAAGGCTTCAAAGCAAGAAATCAAAGCTTTGACCGATTTCTCGGTGGCCAATTGGGAGTAGTGGATAACGGTAACCCAGTCCTCCAGTCCGGAATATCGGATGGCTCTGTCCAGGTCCTCTTTCGCTTCTCTGAGCAGCCTT
The DNA here is from genome assembly GCA_037446095.1 of Caldilineae bacterium. Classification (GTDB taxonomy): domain Bacteria; phylum Chloroflexota; class Anaerolineae; order E26-bin7; family E26-bin7; genus E26-bin7. The sequence continues at coordinate 5,776 of JBBIJG010000090.1, read as the reverse complement.
GTGGCTTCTTCTTTCGTGTCCATATTTATAGATGCTCTGACGCTCAGAGCCCCATCACTTGCCGTAACTTCTCCCGAATGGCTTGCATGTCTACCGGTGGCATGGCCCCTAGCCGGCGTTCGATCATAGCCTGCTTGATGGTTCGGATGATACCGGTAGCCACTGAGGGGAAAAGCAGCCCGGCTTCTTGCCAACCGGTGATCAGATGATCGCCTACCAGCAGACGATCTACATTGCTGGTAATGGCCGCTATGATTGCTTCCTGCCGACTGCGGTGATAGTCGCCTGTGCTGATGATAACGGCTGGACGGCGCTTAGCCCCGGTCTCGTCTGTAAAGGCAAAGCGCACCAAGACCACCTCTCCCTGTTCATAACTGGTCATAGGCTGCATCCTTCTCGTTGTCCCATAACTCCGCCAGAACCGGGTCAGCTTGGGCGGTCAGAGCCAGGAGCCCCTCTTGCTCGGCCAGCTCTACCCAATCTTTTGCCAGCCGCTCCTCGATGGTTTCCAACACATATTGACGAACGGAGATGTCTCGTTGGGCTGCTACTAAGCGAAGGCGACGTTTCACCTCCATAGGGAGGTCAATGGTTAGACGGGTACGTTGGACAACTGTAGTCATAACACTTCACCTCCATGATGATTCTATCACATTTGTGCCAAGGTGACAAGTTGCCTAGGATTACTGTATCCATTCGTCCCCAACGGGATGACGGCTTTCACCGTTGTCCCCGCCCCCGGCGTGCTCTCCACCTCAAACCGACCGCCGAGTTGCTCCACCCGCTCTCTCATGCTCCACAGCCCCACGTGCGTCTCTGCCTGGGGTGCCTGGGGATCGAAACCCTGCCCGTCGTCGGTGATGCACAAAGTCACGTGAGCCTCATCCCGCCTCAGGGCTACGTCAACCCGATGAGCCTGGGCGTGCCGGACCACGTTGTTCAACGCTTCCTGGGCGATGCGAAAGAGGGCCGTCTCCACAGGCGCAGGCAGCCGTTCGCCTTCATCAGCCGTGAACTCAATGGCCAGGCCACGTTCCTGCTGGCAGCGAGCCAGGTATTCCCGCAAGGCCGGGACCAGCCCTAGTTCATCCAAAGCCGCTGGCCGCAGGTCGTGGATCAGGCGGCGGATGTCCTGAATGTTGGCCTGGGCCAGCTCAGCCAACTCCTCGATCTCCTCGGCGGCCGGGTGGTGGTCCCGCTCCAGGAGCTTGCGGGCCGTGCGCAGGCGGAGGTTCAGGCTGGCCAGGGCTGGCCCCACCCCGTCGTGCAGCTCCCGCGCGATGCGTCGCCGCTCCTCCTCCTGAGCCGACGTCACCTGGGCCAACTGCTGGCGCAGGATGGCCAGCCGCTCCTCGTGCAGACGGGCGTTCTCCAGGGCCAGTGCCGCGCTGTGGGCCAGAGTGGTGAGGAGTTCGATGTCCTCCTGGGAGTAGAGGTCGCCGGAGCGTTTCTCCCCCAACGTCAGAATGCCCAACAGTAAGGGCGAATGGCCATTCGCCCCTACGCCAGCCAGAAGGGGCACGGCCAGCGTCGCCCCGACCCGGCGCAGGTCCTCGGCCTGCGGGGAATGGTCATCAGGAATCAGCGTCAGGGGGCGTCGTTCTTGGGCCAGCCGGGTGGCCAGACTCAGCAGATCACATTCTTGCTCGCCGTGGTCCTTCGCTTCGCTCAGGATGGAAATTTGTAATCCGCTGCTTAGCCGCTGGATTGCAAATCCAGCGGGAGCGGGAGCGATCTGTAACCCACTGCTACTACCCCTGGCGGGGAGAGCCTCTGTCAGACCGATTTCGGTGGGGCGGTACTGGCCATCGTCCAGGAGCCAGAGGCTGGCCTTCTCAGCCCCCAAGGTCTCGGTCACTGTGCTCAAAACCAGGCGCACCACTTCCCCCTTGTCGCGCAGCGTGCTCAACTCGCGGCTGAAGGCGGTCAGGGTCTGGCGCGTCTCGTATTCCCGTCGGAAGAAAGCCCGGTCCACCAAGGTCTGGATGCGCCCTCGGGCTGGCTGGAAGAGGGCAGCGACGAACAGGGCGGGAAAGAGGGCGATCAGAAAGGATTGCCGGCCAGTCAGTCCTTGAAAAAGATAGCCAGTGAGCAGGGAGAGAAGCAGAAAGACGACGGTGAGGGTGGCCGTCAGCAGCGAATAGACCAGGCCCTTGCGCACCACCACCCGGATGTCGAAGAGTTGGTAGCGCAGGATAGCGTAGCCGACGGAGAGGGGATACAGAGCGGCGATCACATAACCCCAGTTGGGATTAGTCGTGAGTGAAAGGTGGACGGCAAAGGGGACCCACTCGAAAATGAGCCAGCCACTTAAGCCCACGCCGATGCCAATGAAGAGCACTACCGCCTGGTGTCGGATCAATGCGGGGACATCTTTCTTGAGGGCGATTTGGAGCACGGGAGTGATCTTATTGAAAACAGAGCCACCCCCAAATACCAGGAAAGAGCCCCAGGAAGCTGAAAGAGTGTAGAGTCGCCACCACTCTGGCCGGTCCATACGAGAGGCCATGAAGAAGAGGGCGGGGAAATAGACTGTGGCGGCGGCAGCGAGGGCCACAAAGGCCGGGATCAGGGGCCAGCGGGCCAGGAATTCCTTCCGCGCACGGTCGGCAGGGAAAGTCCAGAAGAAGATCCAGCCTGCCACGCAGGTAAGCGCGATCCAGGGCTGAATCAGATAGGTTGTCCATTTCTGCTGGCTGTAGTAGAATTCCGCGCCCGCACCTGCGACGCCTGCCCAGAGCAGGAGATAGACAAGGAGATAGCGGTTAAGCCGGCCGGAAGAATTGTGAACATAGACAAAAATACCGACCACCAGAGAAAAGAGAGCGAAGAAGAAACCACCGGGTACGAGGCGCCACAGGATGTCGGGGGTGAACTCCATGGTCGGCACGGCGATCTGGAGCCTTTGCTCGCCCCGCTCCACGGTGTAGACCAGCGTGCCGCCGATGCCTGCCTCCTGCACCAGACGACGCATCTCCC
>JBBIJG010000090.1:0-2778 GCA_037446095.1 Caldilineae bacterium | reverse complement strand
CGCCAGTGCTGCCCGTTCACCTCCACGATGCGGTCCCAGGGGCGCAGGCCAGCCTGCCAGCCGGTAAAGTCCTGGGGGGTGAAGCCGCTGACGATCCGGTCTGCGGTATAGAAAAAGCCGGGGAAGGGGCCACCGATCTGGCTGGCGATGGAGTAGAGGGACACACCCCAGATCAGGGCAGCGAGCAGGATCACGCCCGCCACCACCCAGCGGGGGTGCAAGGGTTGAATTCTCTTCATCATCTCTCCTCCCTGGGGGTTGCAGGGCAATCAGCAATAAGGTTGTTGATCTCGTCCATCTTGCCTCGGAAGCTCTGACACTCAGAGCCCCATCACTTGCCGCAACTTCTCCTGAATGGCCTGCATGTCTGCTGACGACATGTCCCCTAGTCGGCGTTCGATCATAGCCTGCTTGATGGTTCGGATGATACCGGTAGCCACCAAAGGAAAAAGCAACCCGGCCTCTCGCCAGCCAGCGATAAGGTGATCCCCTACCAACAATGGTCTCCAGCATGTATTGACGAACGGTGATGTTTCGTTGGGCTGTCACCAAACGAAGACGACGTTTCACCTCCACAGGAAGGTCAATGGTCAGACGGGTGCGTTTTGATAACCGTGGTCATGGTATCTCACCTCTGTGACCATTGTATCATATTTATGCCCAGGTGACAAGTTATCTGGAAGCTAGGCTTGCACAGCTAGTCGGAGGGTGTGGGGGTGCCCCTCCAACCTCCCCTCTGCTCTCTGCCCCCTTCCCTTCTTCGCAACGGGGAGGGAAAGGGGGTTGGGGGATGGGGTGAGGTGTGAGAGGTCGGCTTACCGCCCCTGCGCTCAGGGCGGAGAAGGTGGGGTTGAGAGGGTATCCCTCAGGCTCCCCAGGCCTCCGCTGTGCAAGCCCAATCCTGTCTGCAAGGTAGAGACAAGGCTATGCCCGGCCCTGCTTCTTTGATGGGAGATTCGAGAAGGATATACCTCGGCCGAGGTCTTGCCTTAATGTGGAAATCAGGGTATAATTTATGACGGTGATGAACATGATTGAGATCCATTTTTACGGCAAGTTAAGGCGCTTTGCCAAAGACCAGGACCCCACCGGTCTTTCCACCGTCTACGTCCCGGTGCAAGAGGGCGACACCATCCAGCAGGTGCTGGAACGCCTGGGCGTCCCGATAAAAGAGGTCGGGAGCAATGTCTTTCTCAACTGGCAGTACTCGGCTCTGGTAAGAAAGGTCAAAGATGGCGACCGCCTGGCCGTCTTTCCCGACGACATGCAGTTGCTCTACAAATGGTACTTTCCGAAGGTGGGCAGGGATGTAGAGGATGATCGAGGTTGAGGTACGACTGTATGCCACGCTGCGTAAATACAACCCTGAAACCAGCCTCGGCCAGCCGTTAAGAGTCCAGATGGCCGAAGGGACCACGCTGGCCGAGTTGTTGCGCAGGCTAAATATACCAGGCAGTGAGGTCAAGACGGCTTTCGTCAACAATCGGCAGCAGGAGGAGGATTACCGGCTCGTTGATGGTGACCAGGTGGCCTTCTTCCCGCCAGTGGCCGGGGGGTAGCGTTAGGGAGCGCAGAGCGCAGTAGAGTCTCAGTAGACCGCAGTGGACTCTATCGGTCTGGCCATCGGGCGAGGACAGGAGCGTCAAGGGTAGGCCGAAGACACTGCCTTCGCCTTGGGATTGGAGTGGAAGCTTTAGTTGGCGTTTCCCACCTGAAGGCCCTGCTCCAGAGCGACTTTTGTGGCCTCCTGAGCCTCAAAAACTGTAGTGGTAGATAGAGTGGTAAATAGATTTAAGGAGGGAACGATGCGGGGATGGAAAGTGTTAGCCCAAGGAGGTGAGGGTGCCGAGATCAGCCGCTGCCCAGGTGGACACATTCACCTGACCTATGGCAATATGACTCTGCACTTCACCGAGGCAGATTTCCGCACCTTTGCCGCCATGGTGGAGCAGGCAGAGGCCAATCTGAGGGAGGCTCCCCAGCTAAAGAGGTTGGGGGTTCGGCCGGAAGATGTTGCGGCCACGTTCTCCAAGAATTGAAAATCTCTTGGATATATTTAATTTATAAGGAGACAAACATGCCAACTGAACAGGAGATTCGCGAAGCACTACGCCCGGTCATGGACCCGGAGATCGGGATGAGCGTGGTAGACCTGGGGATGATCCGTGAGGTCGCCATCGAAGGGGATGAGGTTGAAGTCAAGATGGTTCTAACTGCCCCTTTCTGTCCTCTAGCCGGCTTGATCACCGAGCAGGTGCGTCAGGCGGCCGCCGCTGTGCCGGGAGTCAAAGAGGCGAAGGTCACGTTGCTCCAGGAGCGATGGGACCCTTCGTGGATCAGGCGGTGATGTAACCTGGCTGGCTGTCCACCTGCACACAGCGCGGAGGTGTGATGGCGGAACTCTATCCGATGTTAAGCGTAGAGGAAGCTCGGGAAAAGGTCCTGGCTGCCTGTCAGCCTCTTGAGCCGGAGCGCGTGCCGGTGCTGGAGACCCTGGGCCGGGTGCTGGCCGAGGACATTTACGCGGACATGGACATCCCGCCTCTGGCCAATACGGCCATGGACGGCTACGCCGTGCGCGCCGCCGACACCGCCGGAGCCAGCCCCGAACGCCCCGTGCGCCTGCGCATCGTCTACGACCTGGCCGCCGGCTACACCACCGACGTGGCGGTGACTTCCGGCACGGCCATCCGCATCATGACCGGCGCGCCCATCCCGCCGGGAGCCGACGCCGTGGTCCAGTTTGAAGACACAGAGCAGGATGGCGACTGGGTGCGT
>JBBIJG010000089.1:0-8478 GCA_037446095.1 Caldilineae bacterium | reverse complement strand
GACCAGGCGGGCTGCAGCGTAAATCGCATTCTCCCCCTGTTCGGGGGCCGAAGCGTGGCAAGAGCGGCCTTGGGTGGTCACCTTCAGTTCGATACGCCCCCGTTGACCGCGGCTGATCTGAAGGTTGGTGGCCTCACCCAAGACGATGAAATCGGGTCTCAGCCCCTCCTCCTCAATCAGAACCCGCATAGCCAATCCCTCACAGGGCTCCTCCTGCACCACACAGGCCACCAGGACCCGCCCCTTTAGGTCACCGCCCAGCTCGACTCCGGCCGCCACGAGCGCTTTGACACCGTAAACCATGGCGGCCAGGGCTCCTTTCATATCACAGGCCCCCAACCCATAGAGAACCCCTGCTTCGATTTCAGCGCCATAAGGGTCATGAGACCATAAATCCGGGTCGGTCACACCGACGGTATCCATGTGGCCGTTATAAAGGAGCTTGGAGCCATGGCCGGAGCCGATATGTCCAATCACATTGCCGATGCGATCGGTGCTCACCTCGGTGAAGCCCACCCGCCGCATCTCATCGGCCAGGCGCTGGGCCACCTCCCTCTCCTGAGTCGAAGGGCTGGGGATGCGGACCAGATCCTGAAGGAAACCGACGAGGGCCTCACGGTCTTGAGGGGAAAGACGAAACATCCTAATAAGCTCCAGTGCCAAAGATAATCGTGGGAATGGTCCTCAGGCATATCTCGATGTCCAACGCCGGCGACCATTGTTCCTGATAGTAGATATCCAGGAGAGCCATTTCGTCGAAGGTCAAGTCGCTGCGCCCGCTGACCTGCCACAGGCCCGTCATGCCGGGCGAGATTTCCAGGCGTTTTTTATGCCATTCCTCATACTGTTCAACTTCTGAAGGGAGGGGTGGACGGGGGCCGACGAGGCTCATCTCACCTCGCAGCACATTGTAAAGCTGGGGTAGTTCATCTAAACTGGTCCGACGCAAGAACCTGCCGACTCTGGTACAGCGGGGGTCATGGCGGATCTTGAAAATAGGTCCCTCTGCCTCATCCAACTCGGCCAGCTTCTGTTTTTCCTCCTCCGCCCCCTTATTCATGGAACGGAACTTGTACAAGACAAAATGACGCCCTCCTTTACCTACTCGGATCTGTCTGAACAAAACCGGGCCGGGCGAGTCCAGCTTGATCGCCAGGGCGATGAGGAGCATCAGAGGTGATAAAACCATCAGGCCCACTAAGGCGACGGTGAAGTCCATGGCTCGCTTAAAGGCCAGCTTCCAACCGGTGATGGATATGTCCTTGATCCCAATGATCGGAATGCCACCCAAGTTGTCAACGTCCATGCGACTGAGACTCATCTGAAAGAGGTCGGGGACAAGGCGCGCCCGGATTCCTTCCCGCTCGCACTGGGCCATAATGCTGACGATCTTACGATGGTACATCCAGGGCAAGGTGATAATGACCTCATCAACGCCTTCCTCCTGGACGATACGGGGCAGGTTATCAATACTCCCCAAGCCTCTGAAGCGGCCGATGTCCTTATGTCCCTTCTCAGGATTATCGTCCACGAAACCTACCACCTGGTAACCCAGGCCGGGCTGCGCCACAATGTTGCGCATGACCGTGCGTCCCACCTCACCCGCTCCCACAATAAGCGTCCGCACCACACCGATACCCCGTCGGCGCAGCTTGCGCAGGACGATGCTTTTGGCTAGACGACTCAAGCCCAACAAGGCGATGGTGAGAACACCGGTGTAGATAAAGAGGAGACGGGAGTAGACAAGGGGGCGATAGAAGAAAGTGACCACGACCATGACAACGATGCCTGTGGTGGTGCCGTTAATGAGCGAGTAACACTCCTTGAACCAGGAAGCTCCCCGGCGGTGATCGTAGACCCCTTCCAGTTTATAGGCGATCAATAAGAGAGCGGTTAACACTCCGGCGAAGGGTAAGTAGGCACGGAAAGGTACCTGAAAAGCGGGATCCACCGCCCGGAACCATTGCAGGTCGTAGCGCACCCAATAAGAGATGGCAAAAGCTATGTTGATAAGGAGTATATCAGCCAACACCAGCCCCAGGGACAGCAAACGCTTGAATCTGTCCGACACTTTCGTCTCCTCAGCGGCCCAGCGCGCGCCGGTAGACCTCTACGGTTTCCCGTGCCGCCTTGGCCCAGGAAAAACGGCCGGCCCTGGCCAATCCCTGTTCTCGCATGGATTGGCGTAGGGTCTCATCGCCCAGAACCCGATGTATGGCCTCAGCCAGGCCCTTGCTGTCCATCGGGTCAACGGTCAACCCGGCCTCGCCGACTACCTCCGGCAGGGAAGAGACATTAGAAGTGATCACCGGGGTCCCACAAGCCATGGCTTCCAGAGGCGGCAGCCCAAAACCCTCGTAAAGAGACGGGTAAACGAACAATTCCGCAGCATTATACCACAGAGGTAGCTCCGCCGGGGGAATGTAGCCGGGAAACAAGACATTGTCCGTCAGGCCCAGCTCCTCTAGACGAACAAAAACCTCCTTATAAAACCAACCCCTGGCTCCACCAATGACCAGTTTGATCTGCCCGTCTCCCAAAAGAGAATAGGCTTCGATGAGACGGGCCACATTTTTCCGTGGTTCGATAGTCCCCACAAAAAGGATGAAACGCTCCGGCAAGCCGTACTTCTGGCGGAAAGAAGCGACTTCCTCCTCAGGCAAAGGATGAAAGGCCTGATCCACCCCGCAGTAAACGACATCTATCTTCTCTGACGGCACGTTCAACCAACGAACCGTATCTCGCCTGGTGCTTTCCGAGATGGTGATGATACGCCTGGCCTTGCGAGCCGATAGACGGCTGAACAGAGCCAGATAAAGGCGCCTCCCATGCCGAAAGTTCCGGGGCAAAAGGATGAAACTCAGGTCATAGATGGTGACCACGGCAGGACAGGGCGACAACAGGGGCGTGACGAAGGCCAGGGAGTGAAGGAGGTCTATCTTCTCCCGCCAGAGAACAAAGGGCTGAACCAATTGCTCCCAGCCAATCCTGACCAGAGGTTGAGCAGTGGGCAGCCGCGATGTCCTCAAAATCAGAGCTGGATTCGGCGGGAAGCGTCTATCGCTGAGGAAAACAGTATACCGGTTCTCTTGAGCTGTGAGAGCCAGATTGAGGAGCAGGTTATGGATGTACCGATGGATCCCGGCGCCTCGATAAGTTGAGGCCAGAGACAACAAATGGGCATTGAGGCCGATATGCAGGGGCATTTGAGTCATATCGAGCAACCGTTGCCCTTCCCCGTCCATGTTTAATATTATACCACATATTGGATGTGAGACAAATTCGATGTCCGCGCTCCATCATTCTTTCGTCAGCAAAGCATCTATCCTCTCGTAGAGCTGGTCGAAAGGTACAATCTCCCTTTCCTCCTCCCAACGCAGTTTGGCCTCGACGCCGTTCTGCTTCAAATTGCGGGCGCTGACCGTCAACCGCAAGGGGACACCGATGAGGTCGGCGTCGTTGAACTTGGCCCCCGCGCTCTCATCTCGGTCATCGTACAGGACCTCGTAGCCTCTGGCCTGGAGGTTGGTGTAAAGCTCTTCGGCCCTGGCGGTCACCTCAGCGTCGGTGCCCAGGGACAGCAGATGAATGTGATAGGGGGCGATGGAGAGAGGCCAGATGATACCCTTCTCGTCGTGGTTCTGCTCGATCACCGCCGCCATCAGCCGGGCTATGCCGATGCCATAGGAGCCCATAACGATGGGCCTGGCTTGGCCGTCCTTGTCCAGAAAGATGGCTCCTGTCCCTTCGCTGTACCGGGTGCCCGGCTTGCGGAGGCGGCCGACTTCGATGGCCCGTGCGGTCGTCAGGGAGCTGCCGCATTGGGGGCAGGCGTCGCCGGCCCGGGCCAGGGCGATGTCCGTCAGGATGTCCACCGAGAAATCGCGGGGGTAGTTGACGTTTTTGCAATGGTAACCTTCCTTGTTGGCGCCGGCCACAAAGTTGACCCCCATCTGGATGGAGTCGTCGGCCACCACTTTGACCCCCGACAGGCCCACCGGCGAGGCGTAGCCCGCGACAATGCCCGCTTCCGCCAGCTCCCCCTCGGTGGCCACGTGCAGCTCCGGTGGCATGCCCAAAGCTTTGGCCAGTTTGGCCTCATTCACCTCTAAATCGCCCCGGATCAGGGCAAAAACCACCTGCCCACCGATGGCGTAAAAGACGGCTTTCAAAGTCTGATGGGTGGCTATTCCCAGGTAGTCGGCCAACTCCTGGATGGTCTTGCAGTCCGGGGTGGCTACTTCTTCGATGGGCAATTCCTCAGCGTTCTGCTCATAGACTGGCTTCACGAAAGTGGCTCGCTCAGCCCCGGCCTGATAATCGCAGGCAGAGCAGCGGATGAAGGTGTCCTCACCCTTATCAGACAGGATCAGGAATTTATGGCCGGTGTCTGCTTCCACGGCGGTGGCCTCCAGGCCACAGCGTCGAAAGATGTTGACGTAGGCCCGGTACATGGAAGGGTAGAAGCGGTCCAGGTCCTCTTCACCAGCATGGCAACTGCAGACGGCCTTCACGGGAAACTCCCGGGCCTGGAGCAGGCCGCCCCATAAACGGGCCTCGTCGCCAAACCTGGTCTGGATGTGGTAGACCACGACCGGCAACTGTCGGTAAGAGTTGATTTCCGTGCGCAGCAGATGGGCCACCCCTTCCTCATGGGTCATAGCCCGGCCCAGCTCACGACGGCTGCGGTCCCCGGAGCGCACCGGTTCCGACCGGATTTCGGCCGGATGCACCACGGGCATCATCATTTCCTGGCCACCGATGGCGTCCATCTCCTCACGCATGATCTGTGCGATCTTTGTCAGCACCCGCCAGCCCAGGGGCAGGTAACTGTAGATGCCGGTCGAGATCTGGCGGATCAGGGCCGCCCGCAGTGCCAACTGGTGGCTGACCATCTCCGCGTCGGCGGGCGCTTCTCTGAGGGTGCGACCGAAAAGTTTGGATAAGCGCACGTCAGTGCCTCCTTTCGTGCTGCATCAATAGTGCGAGTTACATTCGCTCCGGCCGGATTTGTAATCCAGCCGCCGGACCGCCGGATTGCAAATCCGGCGGGAGCGAAGGAACTTTGGCTTATAGGCAACTATCACGCCATCTGGATAGCTCTTTCTCGAAATATTCTTTTACAGAGCCATCAGGCGCAAACTCAGCCGCGAGTTCCTGATATTATATTGCTCTTTCCATATCATTCAATAGCCACTTGTAAGTATCTTCCAGATGACGGCATGCATGCGCCATGCCCATCCAATCATCCAAAAGCTGACAGGTTTTGAATGCATTCTCATAGTACTTTATAGCCTCCCATGCATTACCCTTCCGTTTGTGACCACCACCCAGGCTCATAAGGGCACCAGCCTCCCGTCTGAGGTCACCCTTTTTACGCGCTTCGGATAGCATTTTTTCGTAGTCATCTATCGTTAGGTTCATATTTGCTCCTCCTCGCTCGGAATATATCCATAGGCTCAAATGTGTGGTCAGCACGGAATGGAATGGCCGTTTGACGCCGCTCCGCTGCTGCTACGTAGCTCACCACCAACCTCAGTAAGCTCGGGCAAAGATGGCTTTCTCCATGGCTTCGTGGCCGCAGTAGATGCAGGAGCCTTTCTCCCCGTCCTGGTCGAAGGGGATGCAGCGAATGGTGGCTGTCGTCTCGTTTTTAATGGTCGCTTCGCACTCAGCGGAGCCACACCAATAGCTCCGGGCGAAGCCGTTCTCCACGGCAACTTTGAATTCCTCGTAGTCTGTCGGCTCGTAGGTATGATCTTCCCGGAATTTGAGGGCCCTGGCGAAGAGGTTGGCCTGGATCTGATCCAGCATCTCTGGCACCTTTCTAACCAGGCCCTCTATGGGGGCAGAGGCTTTGCCTTCCCGGCCGGCCACATCCCGTCGGGCCAGGATCACCTGACCCTCGGCTACATCTTTAGGGCCCACCTCAATACGCAGCGGCACGCCACGCATCTCCCAGTCGTTGAATTTCCAACCCGGGCTGTACTCCTCCCGGTCGTCTACTTTGTAGCGCACCTTTGCGCCAAACTGGCGGGTGATGGCCTCGGCGGCGGCCAGCACCTGAGCTTTCTCCCCCTCGTCATGCCAGATGGGGACAATCACCACCTGGTAGGGAGCCAGCTTGGGAGGCAGGATCAACCCCTGGTCATCGCCGTGAACCATGATGACGGCTCCCACCATCCGCGTGCTAAGCCCCCAACTGGTCTGATGAACGTAGCGCAGTTCGTTGTTGCGATCCAGGTACTGGGTGCCGAAAGCGCGGGCAAAGTTGTCCCCCAGGTTGTGCGATGTGCCGGCCTGCAACGCCCGCCTGTCGCCCATCATGGCCTCGATGGTGTAGCTGCGCACGGCCCCGGCAAATCGTTCCGCATCGCTCTTGCGGCCTTTGAGCACCGGGATGGCGGCGTCGTTCTCGGCAAAGTCGGCGTAGACATCCAGCATGCGCAGGGCTTCCTCTTCGGCCTCCTCAGGCGTGGCATGGGCCGTATGCCCCTCCTGCCAGAGGAACTCAGTGGTGCGCAGGAAAAGGCGGGTACGCATCTCCCAGCGTACGACGTTACACCACTGGTTGATGAGGACAGGCAGGTCCCGCCAACTACGTATCCACTTGGCATACATGGCATTGATGATCGTCTCCGAGGTAGGGCGCACGATGAGAGGTTCCTCCAGCTTTTTGCCGCCTCCGTGGGTGACCACAGCCAACTCAGGCGAGAAGCCCTCCACGTGCTCGGCCTCTTTTTTGATAAAGCTTTCGGGGATGAAAAGGGGGAAGTAGGCATTCACATGGCCGGTGGCCTTGAAACGGCGGTCCAATCCCTGTTGGATGTTCTCCCACAGAGCATAGCCATAGGGTCGGATGACCATACAGCCTTTGACCGGAGCATAGTCGGCCAGTTCCGCCTTCTGGATGACATCGGTGTACCAGCGCGAATAGTCCTTGCTTCTGGGCGTTACCTTTTGAGCCATAGTTCTATTCTTCCTTTCGTCTACAGGTAAAACAAAAGAGCCAGGTTCCCTCGGGTCTAATAGCAGGTCTGGAAACTGGCTCTTGACTGGACGGGCTGGGTTCTGTTGGCAGCCCCAAAGGGCCTATCCAGACCCACGGTCTGGGGTAGGGTTAGGGCTGCCTGGATTAACAAAACGGGCAATAGAAGATAACCTGCTCATGGTTGGTCTCCTCTAATTAAGCATACCATAATTCTGAGTAAGTGTCAAATTTTTGCGCCGGGCGGAGGATGGACGCCTGGCGAACCTGCAGCCGTGGCTTCAGTCGCTGAATGGAATGGGGAGACAACCTCTGAGGGCAACCTCCGCTGCCAGGTAGACCTCCTTCAGGGGCACACCGCGCTCCAGGGCCAGACGGCGGCAGTCCTCGTATTCTGGCGAGGCAGTCATCACCTTCCCGCCCAGCCTGGCCACTTTGACCCCTACCCTGCCATAGGGTGTCTCCACTTCCATTCTCTCCCGCGCCAGAGCCCAGCGTTGTACCTCCTGCCGCCGCAGACCGATGGTGGTAGTCTCGGCAAAGACCAGGGCAGCCAGAACCTCAGCCTGGGCCGAGGGGCAGGCGACCGAGAGGAGGATACCAGGGCGGTTCTTCTTCATCTGCACCGGCGTCAGGTAGACATCCAACGCTCCAGCAGCGAAGAGGCGCTCCATAAGGTGGCCGTAGCATTCGGGGTTCAGGTCGTCAATGTTGGCCTCCAGCAAGGTGAGGGTTTCCAGCCGAGCGCCGAGGGTGGGAGAGGTGCTGCCCACCAGCAGGCGCAGCAGGTTGGGGAAAGGGAAGTCTCGCTGCCCGGCCCCGTAGCCTATTCTCTCCACGGTCATAGGGGGGAAAGGACCAAATCCCTTGGCCAGGGTGGTCAGGATGGCCGCCCCGGTGGGGGTGACCAGCTCCCCCTCCACATCCCGTGAGAGCACCGGCACCCCCCGGAGCAATTCGAGGGTGGCCGGTGCTGGCAAGGGCAACCGGCCATGGGCACAGTCTACGAAGCCATGCCCCAGAGGCAACGCCGAGGCATAGACTTCCTCGACGTCCAGCAGCCGCAGGCCCACCGCAGCCCCGACGATGTCAATGATGGCGTCTACTCCACCCACTTCGTGGAAGTGGACTTGCTCGGGTATCATGCTGTGCACTCTGGCCTCGGCTACAGCCAGGCGGCGAAAGACCTTCACGCTGATCTCTTGGACCTCGGCTGGAAGCCGGCTGGCCCTGATGAGCTCCTCAATCTCAGTCAGACCCCGTTCCTGGCCCCCTTCACTGACCAATACCCTGACCGCTGTAGCTGCGAGGCCCTGCTTCTGAACCTGCTCTATCTTCAGTTCGTAGCCGGACAGGTTCAGCCTGGCGAGTTCCCCCTGCCAGATCTCCGGTTGGACACCGGCATCCAGCAGTGCACCCAAAATCATGTCGCCGCTGATCCCGGCGAAGCAGTCGAAATAAGCAATCCTCACCCTCCGTATCCCCCATCA